>JBBDRM010000095.1 GCA_040905475.1 Actinomycetota bacterium | reverse complement strand
TGCGGGCGAGAGGACTTGAACCTCCACGTCCTTGCGGACACATGGCCCTCAACCGGATCCAAGGCGTCCGCGTCGTTTCGTATCACGTCGCGTCGCGCCCTCCACCTGCGGCGACGTCCGAGAGGATACGAACCGACGCACTATGAAACGACCCGAAAACAGCGGGGGGTTGGGGCGATCTTGGGGCGCGGTTAGGGCGCGTCAGGGAAGATCTCGTTATAGAGAGCCCATACCGCGCCCAGGCGGGAGGGATGGGACTTCCAGGCCAGGAGCTTCCCCGTCGAGGGATCCTTCGCGAAGAAGGTGTACGGATCGTCGTAGCTCTGGCGCGTCTGCATTTCAATCAGGAAGCTCGGCGACACGAGCCGCGCGGCTTCCTCGGCGAAGGGTTGGTCGGTCGTTCCCGACTCGTCCGCCGCTAGAGGCTGAGCGACGGTCCGGTGATGCTGGTAGGAGACGCGGGATTGCGCCTCTAGACGAGCGCGGCGCTCGGCTTCTCGCGCCTTCTGGAGCCTGACTTCGGTTTGTAAGCGGCGACCCTCTTCCGTCTTCGGCTCGTAGAACGGTATTACGCGCGCCGCCATGCGGTCCTTCTGTTTGCGCGACATTCTCGGAGGAGACATTACGGGTATCGTAACGTGGGATCCTACGCCTCGCGGCGAAGCCCGAGCTTCTCCCTTTCGTCGCCGAGCAGGCGCCGGTACTCGTCCCGGTACGCCGTCCGGAGCGCGTGGACCGGCTTATCCGCGTCGCGGAACCGTGACGCCTCGCGGCCGATGGACCGCACGAGCGCCGCGGTCGCGGCGATCTCCGCGCGCGCGGCGGCGGTGTGCGGTCCGTAGCCCGCCGTCGTCCGTTTCCCGGCCATCGCGCCGACGATAGCACGGCCACATTTTAGCCTCTGAGACGCCGAGATCCGTTCCGGGTATCCGACGCTACCGGCGGGAGCTTCTCGGGCGTCTCCGACGATCTCGGGGCCCTGGGGATTTGCCGATGTTGAAGGTGGGCGCCGTGACGGGATTGAATACGAGCGATGAAGCTCCTCCTCGCGGTCGGATGGTTCACGTCGGCGGCGCTCCGCCGTCGTCTAATGCCCGGCGCGAAGGTCGAAGCCGAACCGATTCGCGTTCTAAGCCGGGTCGTCGAACGCGACTATTCGCGCGTGCCTTCGGTCGGAGACACGGTTTTTCTCGACGACGAGCACGAGACGCTACCGCTCTTAGTCTCGCGCGTTATCTGGCTTGAAGGCGGTGCGATGGTCGAATTCGATCTCGAAGCGGAGAGCTTCGACGATATCGGCCCGGATCTGGAAGCACGCGGCTTCGAGAACGGCCGCTACGTTCGCCTCGAAGACGGCCGCGTGCTGGCGGAGAAGCCTTAGACGCGGTGCGCAGAACGCGGCAAGGTCTAGCGGTTTGAAAGGTCAGGAAGTCCGGCGCACCCTCGACGCGCTCGTCGGGCGCCTCGTCCTGCTTGCCGAGAAGGACCCCGAGCAGGAGGTTCGCGGGATCGCGCTTCCTGTTCTCGATACGGTTATCGGGGAAGCAAAGCGTCTTCTTCCCGATCATCCCGTCGTGCTGCGCTTCGCGGATCTTGTGTCGCCGGAGAACATCGAAACGGGGGAGCCGATTCGCGCGGTCGATCTTCTTCTCGCGCTAGAGGCTCTCGCAGAGGCGTTGGCTTCCAGGTACGGACGGAGTGCGTACGCGCCGGACGAGTAGAGCGCTCTACTTCTGTCCGCCCTTCTGCGCGACGAGGAGATCGACCCATCCCTTCGTCCCGTCGTCTATACCGACGACGACGAGTCCGCGATAGTCCGCCGGTTCGTCGCTCCGAAGATTGACTTCCGCGTTCGCAACCATTCGCGGAAGGTCGCCCTCCCAAACCTTGCGCTCTCCGGGCTTAATCGGCCGAGTGACCGTCGTTAGCGGGACGACCGCGGGACCGCCCGTCCCGAAGTAGCCGAGCATCCTTCCGCCGGGATTGACCGGAGCCCTTGCGTCCGTGACAAAGACGCCGACGAGGACGACGTGATCCGGCGGCGGCGCCGGGATCCAGATATGACGCTTCTTCTCGACTCCGCCGTAGGAAGGAACCGCGACGGCGCTCGCCGGAACGAAAAGCGTAAACGCGCGCCAGAGCCCCGGTTTGATCTCCGCCGGGGAGAATTTCGTTCTTCGATCCTTGTCCGCCGGAAGGATCGACGTCGGGCCGGTCGCGTATTCGTGAGTGAATGCGATCCGCCAGTCGCCGCCGGGCGGGATCGTCCACGGCCCGGACGGATGAAGGCTGACTTTGTAGCGGTCGGCAATCCGGCGCGAACCGAGGTAGACGGTCCCGTCGTTCTCGATCCACGCCCTGAAAGGCATCGACCGCGGTCCGTCGGCCGCGCCAACGCAGAAGCGAAGGGACCGCGATTCCTTCTTCGTCACAGAACTACGACCCGCGAAGGATTCGCTTCGCTTCGTTCATTCCGATTGCGAGCGCGTCGCGGGACGACGGGTAGCGACGAGCCGGACGCTCCGTCATTTCGTAGTAGGCCCGTTCCTCGTCGTCGGGAAACTCCTTGAACCAATCCTGTCCAGCGTTCCACGCCGCGTCGAGATCGATGAATCGCGAGAAGTCGGCGGCGTCTACCCCGAACATCGAGCAGAGTGCGAGAAAGCAGACTCGTTCGAGTCCAGGATCCGACGCGCCTCGCTTCTGGAAGGCTTCGAATCGCGCCGACCGTTCGAGCCCGGCGACAGTATCCCATTTGAGGCCGCCCGCCTTCCTTGTCGGCTCGGCCCATATGTTCAAGCCGTGGGCGACCGTTGCGAAGTATTCCCGCAAGACGGGCTCTGCGAGCTTCGGACCGAGCAACTGGGAGAGGAAGCCCATTCCGGAGATTCTAAAAAGGAAGCGGGCCCTGGCACCCGGATAAGGCGAGCGGATCACCAGCCGCGAGCCGCGGAACGGCCGAACAGACCAGAAACCAACCAAGAATCCGGGCGGTCAGCTGCACCAGCCAGGCCATCTACGGCAACCCCGGCGCCCGACCCCTAGAAAGCGACTTGCTCAGCAGTCTCCTAGGTCGGCGCGCGGAAAGGTGGAGCGCAGGGTGTCCGGCCGTGCGCCACGATTCAAGGGGTATTTGGATCCCATCCGTCCCATCGGTCATTCGAGGATCTTCGGGGGTAGGCTTTTGACGTGCGAGGACGAGCTTGCTTCGCTTCTGCACTCTTCGCGGTGCTCGTCGCCTGTTCGAGCGGACCTTCGGCCTCCGACCGCGCCGCCTGCGAGTTCGCGCGCGACGAAATCTTCGGCCAACCGTCGTCGGCGGAGACCGCCCAAATCAAGTTCGAAACGCTTATAGCGAAGATGAGACTCGCTGACGACGAGCGGCTTCGACGCGCCGCCGCGGAGCTAGGGCGCTTTACCCTTGGGGGGGCGGCCGCGGTTGGGCAGCAGGTACGCGCCGTTTGCGAGGAACTCGGAATCCCGGCCGGATAACTCGCGTTCACTCGACGATCTCCGCGCCGAGCTTCCCGACGACGAGCGACGCCGCCTCGCCCATCGGTTCCCGCGAAGGTTCCCCTATAAGGAGCGGAACCTTGGGAACCTTCGTCGCGGAGACGCTCCGCCTCACGTCTCCGCGTCTTCCTGCGACTCGGACAGGTTCGGCGACAGTTTCCGAGAGTTCCCGAGAGTTCCCGGACGGTTCCGGAACCTTCGTACCTGCGGAAACGTCGTCGCCGTTCTCCGGCCTGGAACCGTCGAGGACGTAGAGCTTCGCTCGATCCTTCGCCGGGCCGAGCTTCCCGGCCGCGATAAGGCGTCCGACGACGGCAAGACGATCTTCCTTCCGACCGCCGAGCGCGTTCCCGAGCGAGGTTTTCGAGTAGTGGCCGGCTCGATCCGTTTCCGCTGGTCAAAGGTAGTGCACTTGATGAGAGTTCTCTCTAACCAAATGCTGTCTGATGGCATCTCCCGGCTCCACCAGCAGGTCTTTGGCTAGACGGTTCGTGCCCGAGTAGTGGTCGATTCCATCGTGTAGAGATCCCGCGCGCCGACCGGCTCGCTGGCAGCCCCGATCCAGGTCGCTTGTTAGGCTTTCGGCGTGCGCGCGGAGACGCAGTACACCCGAAGCGGCGACCTCTCAATCGCCTATCAGGTGCTGGGCGACGGCCCGATCGATCTGGTGATGGCGCCGGGCTGGATCTTCCACATCGAGCTCGTGTGGGAGCAGCCCGAGTTCGAGCGGATGATGAGGAAGCTCACGCCGCATTTCCGCGTCATCCTCTTCGACAAGCGAGGAACCGGCCTATCCGACCGCTCGATCGGAGCCTCCTCGATCGAGGACCGGATGGACGACATCCGGGCCGTGATGGACGCCGCGGGGTCTGAACAGGCAGCCGTCATGGGATGGTCGGAGGGGGGGACGTTCGCCGCGATGTTCGCGGCAACCTATCCGGCAAGAACGCGGGCGCTCATCCTGTACGCGTCCGGCGCGCGATTCCGATGGGCACCCGACTTCCCGATCTCGTGGCCGCCGGAAGTCGAGCAGGTCTTCGAGAACTACCTCGAGACCTCGTGGGGAAAGGGGCTCGGCGCGTCCGTGGTCGTGCCCAGCCGAGCGAAGGACGAGGAATTCGTGCGCTGGTTTGGCCGCTACGAGCGCATGTCGATCAGCCCGAGCGAAGGGCTCGTCCTTTGGCATGCCAACAGGGACATCGACGTCCGCCACATCCTGCCGACCATCCGCGTCCCGACACTTGTTCTCCATCAGCGCGACGAAATATTCTTGCCGATCGCCTTGTCGAAGGACCTCGCGGAGCGTATCCCCGGTGCGAAATACGTCGAGCTCACGGGACGGGACCATCTGTTCTGGTACGGCGACCCCGACGAGGCGGTCGGCGAGATCCTCGAGTTCGTCACGGGTTCTCGGCCGGCGCCCGACATCGACCGCGTGCTCGCCACGGTGATGTTCGTCGACATCGTCGGATCGACGGAGCGTGCTTCGGGCCTTGGAGACCGCCGATGGAACGAGCTGCTCGAGCGGTATTACGCCCTCACGGGTGCCGAGGTCGAACGCTTCCGCGGGCGGCAGGTGAAGACGCTCGGGGACGGGGTCTTGGCGACGTTCGACGGCCCCGCTCGGGCCGTGCGGTGTGCGCAATCGCTCGCGGCGCGGACGCGCGAGCTCGGCGTGGAGGTTCGCTCGGGCATCCACACCGGAGAGATCGAGCTGATCGGAAACGACGTCGGCGGCATCGCCGTGCACATCGGCTCGCGGGTTGCCGGGGAGGCGAAGGCGGGCGAAGTGATCGTCTCGAGCACGGTCAAAGACCTCGTGGCCGGGTCGGGGATCTCCTTCACCGACCGAGGCATACATTCGCTCAAGGGCGTGGCCGACGATTGGCGGCTATGGGCCGCTGCCGGGTGATCGAGTTCTGCCCGGATCGATTCTGAGTCAGTGCGGGCGAGAGGACTTGAACCTCCACGTCCTTGCGGACACATGGCCCTCAACCATGCCTGTCTGCCAATTCCAGCACGCCCGCGCGCTGCGGCGCACAGGATACCAGCGGGGTGCCGCCCCGACCGGCGGCTCAGGTAGCGGTAGGCGACGGTGAACCCGGGGGCGTCCCGGCGCCTTCGATCCACCACTCCGCCGCGTTCCAGAGGAAGCCGTCCGCCGAGGCGTTGGCTTCGACCTCGCGGACCCCGGCCCGGGCCGCGAGCGTGACCTCGAGCTGGTAGAGCGGGATCACCGGAACCAGATCGGCGATCCGCGTCGACGGCGCGTCGACGGCGGTGGAGGCGTCGTCCAAGGTCCGGTCCGCTGCATCGAGAAGACCGGCCAACGCCTTGTCCGAGAGCCGCGAGACGTTCTCCGGCCCGCCGATACCGAACCGGGCCCGGAGCCCGCCACCCGGCGCGTCTCGCAGCACGAACAGCCCTGCTTCGAACCGCGGGCCCGGGGCCCAGTCTCCCGTCAACCGCGCGTAGTCCATCGACACGAGGTTCAGGTCGACCCCGATCCCCGACGCCTGCGTGTTCAGCGCGCGCAAGATCCGCTGGTCCAGCTCGCCCGCGTCCGCCGCGGCGAGCGTTACCGACAGTTCCCGCCCGCCCTTGCGACGGGTCCCGCCCCCCGACGACGGCTCGCTCCATCCGGCGGCGTCGAGCAGGCGCGCCGCCTCAACGGTGTCCTGCCGGAATCGAGCGAAGGCGGCGTTGATGCGGGCCGCGTCGCCGGCCGACGGCGCATCCCACAGCGCGCCCTGCTCGCGGACGAGGCCCTCGGCGATCGCCTCGCGGTCCAACGCGAGCGCGATCGCACGGCGCACCCGCACGTCCGAGAGCTCCGGCGTCTTCACATTCAGGATCACGCCCACCCAGGTCGCACCGCGGTCCCCCGTTACGCTGCTCCCCCGCCGGGCGGCAGCGGCGCGCCGGGCGAACTCGATCGCCGGATACGGGCCCAGAACGTCTACCTCGCCGCGAGCGTAGAGCTGGAGCGCGGTCACCGGGTCCGGCACGTACACGATCCGGATCCGGTCGAGCAGCGGCACGTCGCCCCAGGCGCGCGGGTTGCGCTCGAGGACGAGATCCAGCCCGGCCGTGCGCGACTTGAACACGAACGGCCCGCCCGACACCGGCCACGAGCGGATCAGCGCTCCGGAGATGTCGGTCTTGCCGAGCGCATGCGCCGGCAGAACGCCCAGCCCGGCGGAGAAGAGATCCCGCCAGCGCGCGAACGGCTCGCGGAAGACGAGGCGCGCCGTCTTGGGTGCCTCGACAACCACGTCGGCAAGCCGGTCGTAGCCGTCACGCGATGCGATCTTGGGGCTCTTGATCGCGGCCTGCCATGTGAACCGCAGGTCGTCCGCCGTGATCAACCGGCCATCCGACCAGACGGCGTCCTCGCGCAGCCTCACGCGAACGCTGAACGGCGTGCCGCCGACGTCGGCGCCCTCCGGCTCGGCCGTGAGCAGCCACGGCTCCCGGGTCCCGTCGGGCCCGAGCCGGTACAGCGCAGGCATGAGCGGCCTGACGAGGTCGCGCGTCGCGGCCGAGTCGCCGCCGGTGACGAACGGGTTCAGCGTCGGCGGCTCGTTCGGGTAGGCGACGACCAGCTCTCCCCCACGCGTGGGCTCGGGGGTCCCGCCGGTCCCGTTCCCTTTCGGCCCGGGCCCATCGCTCGACGGGCACGCCGCCAGCGCAAACGCCAAGCAGACCGCCGCGGCGATGCGCGGGAGGAGCCGGCTAAGAGGCGGCGATCCAGATGCCGGTCGCATCGAAGATCCCGGCCCCGTCGATCCGCAGCCCGCGGACCCTGGACGCGACGCCGACATGGTTGCGGAAGAAGACGATAGGGATCATCGGCATCAGCTCGAACGCTCGCTTCTCGGCGGCCGAGTACGCCACGAGACGATCCGTTTCGTTCGCCGCGGCACGCGCTCGATCGATGTAGGTGTCGAAGGTGCCGTCGGCGAACCCCGTGTGGTTGTTCGGCGAGCCGGTTCGCAACTGCTGTGCGAGGAACCCGTCGGGGCTCGGGACTTCGGCGAGCCAGCCGAGCTCGGCGATCTGATGACCGCCGGCTTGGAGGAGCTTCAGGTAGTCGGTGGAGTTGTGTGCCCGCAGCGCGACCTTGAGCCCCACCTCCTGAAGATCGCCGGCGATGGCTTGCGCGACTTCGGCCGAAGGCGAGGCGTTCAGGTGATCGATGATCATCTCCGGCGGCCTGCCGCCGAAGGCTGCCGCGATGAGCGACCGCGCACGCTCCGTATCGCGGACGCAATCCGCGCACGCATCGTCGGAGAATCCACGGATGCCGCGCGGGATGATGCCGCTCGCTTCTTCCTTGGTGCCGCCGTAGACCACCTCGGCGATCTGCTTGCGGTCGATCGCGAGCGAGAGCGCCTTGCGGACCTCCGCCTTGGCGAAGTTCGGGTTCTTCAGATTCATGCCGTAGTAGAGCGCCGCCCAGAACGGCCCGAAGCCCGACCGTCCCGCACGAGCCTGCGAGCCCGCGATCGCCTCGGCGGGAACCTCGGCGACGTCGGTGCGACCGGCGAGGAAGTCGCGCCAGCCCTGATCGCCGTCGGCGACCAGCCGAACCTGGATCCGCTCGAGAAGCGCCGTCGATCCCGCGTGGTCGTCGTATCGCTGGAGCATGATCGAATCGCTGCTCCGATCGGCAGCCATCTTGAAGGCGCCGTTGCCGATGGGATGTGTCTGCATCGCGGCGGGGTTGGCGGCCATCGACTTCGACAGCGGGCCGAGCGCCGGGTGTGCGAGGTAGAGCGGAAGCTCCTGGAACGGCCGATCGAGCAAGAACTTCAGCGTCGTCGGCCCGGCCACTACGCCCGCGAGCGTCTGCGCCGTCCCCGCGATCTTGACCTGATGGAACCCCTTCACCGCCTCGAACTGGAACGCGACGTCGGAGTTGGTCGCCTTGCGGGTGATGCGATCGAACGCCGCCTTGAAGTCGGCCGGGGTGACCGGCGTACCGTCGTGGAACTTGGCCGGCGCGATGGTGAACGTGACCGACAAACCGTCGGGTGCGGTGGTCCACGCGCTGGCGGCGGCCGGGCCGGCGGAGCCGGTCTTGGGATCCACGGTGGTCAGCGGATCGAACAGCTGCGAGAGGACGAGCAACGCGCCGCGACCCGCCGCCGTGGCAGAGTCGAGGCTCCCGAGATCGCGAACGGCGACGCGCAGCTCGCCGCCCGGCACGGGATCGTCGGAGGTCGGAGGAGCGTTGTCGCATGCGGTCAGGGCGAGCGCGAACGCCAGTCCCGAGGCCAGCAGCGCCCCGCGGCGCCGGAGCATCGCGCTACCGGATACGGAAATGGAGCGCGATGGTGGTGACGATGAAGACGACCGCCGTGATGACGGTGATGCGGTCAAGGTTCTTCTCAACAACCGTCGACCCTCCCGACCCCGACATGCCGCCGCCGAACATCTCGGAGAGACCGCCGCCGCGGCCGGCGTGCAGCAGGATGAAAAGGATCAGTAGGACGGCGGATGCGATCTGGATGACGAGGATAACGGGCGTCACAAGCGGTCCTTTCTCAGTAGGTTCGGCACAGTCTACCGGAGGACCTCGGAAGTCGCGGCAGCCCCTCAGGGCCGGTCGAGCCACACCGCCGTCAGGTCTCCACGCAGGAAATACGGGTGTGGAACGAAGCCGCGGACGTCGGCCCCGAGGAGCGAAGCTTCGGACGGGAACGCGAGCGGCACCACCGTCGCCTGCCGCTGCGCCTCGTCGTCTGCCGCCCGCCACCGCTCGGCCGCGACCGTCGGATCCCGCTCCGCAGCAGCGGCGTCCAGCAGCGCGTGCAGGCTCGGATCTGCGATGCCCGAATAGTTGGTGTTCCCACGTCCGGCGATCGTCCGTCCGTCGACGAGCGGCGCGAGCGCGCCCCGCCCGCCGAGGCCCGGCCAGTCCGCGCACCACGTCGCGATGCCCATCGGCACCCGAGCAGACGGAACCTCGTACTGATCCTCGTAGAGGCTGGCGATCGGGATCGTCCGGATGTCTACCCGAACGCCGGCGGCCGCGAGCGCCGCGCGCACGGCCGCCGCGTGCGCCCGATCGATGAACTGATCACCGACGACGAGCCGGGTCGCGAATCCGTTCGGCCGGCCCGCCGCGGCGAGCGCCGACTTCGCGGCGGCAGGGTCGGGCGAGGGCGCGACCCGTCCCGGATCGTGTCCGTCCACCGTTGGAGGCAGGATCGCCCCGGCCGCCACCGCCGAGCCCGCGTAGGAGGCGGCGATCGTCGCGCGAGGCAGCGCGGCCGCCACCGCCACACGGACGGGCCGCGTGAAGGGCGCGACCCGAACATTCATGAAGAGGTAGCGAAGACAGCCGCTGGGCGCCCGCACGAGGCGCTCCGCCGGAACCCCCGGAACCGCCCCCGGTCCAACGTCGCCGGAAAGATCGGCTTGCCCGGCGAGCAGACGCTTCTGGATCTCGTCCGGCGAGACACCGATCTCGACCGAGATGCCGTCGACCCAAGCCGCGCGCACCGGATCGGAGTCCTTGTTCCAGGAAATGTTCCGCACCAGGGTGATGCTCCGCTCGGCTTTGTAGCCGCCCTCGTCGAGCTGGTACGGCCCGGAAGCCGAGATCTTGTCGGGCGCCGTAACCGGCGGAAGTCCGGGCGGAACCGCGCTCGCGGCGGGCGTTGCCAGCAGCCACAGCAGGTCGTTGACCGGTCGCGCAAGCGTGATCACCACGGTTCGAGCGTCCGGCGTCGTCACCCCCGAGATTCCGGTCGCACGTCTGGCCGCGAACGCGTCCGCCCCCGCGATCACGCGGAGATAGCCGGCGATCGGCGACCCTGCGGAGATCGCGCGCTCGAGCCCGGCTTTCACGTCGGCGGCGACGATCGGCCGCGCGGCCGGCGCGCCGAACGCCGAGCCCTCCCGGAGCTTGAATTCGTAGCGGAGCCCGTCGGGCGAGACGGCCGGCGCGCTTTCGGCCAGGTCGGGCACCGGACGCGAGCCCCCCGGCGCCGCTTCGGCGGGGAACGCCATGAGACCACGATGCATCGCACGCAGCAGCCCCCAGGCGGCCGGGTGCGCCGCGCGCTGGGGATCGAGCGCGTCGACGTCCTCCGCCAGGAGCACCCGGAGCGTCCCGCCGGATCGTGGAGGCGTCTGGACGCCGCCGGGCTCCGGCGGGTTCGAGCCGTCCTGAGTGCACGATGCCGCCCCGAACGCGAGCGCGAGCACCAGGAGGAAGCGCGCGCGCATCATCGAGGAAGGCCTACTCGGATGGCTTCAGGAACGCGGTCGTGATGGTCGGATCTCCGTACAGGTCCATCTCGAGCCCATCGAACTTGGAGAGACGGGCCAGTCGGATCTCGGTCAGCCACCACAAAGGGATGATCGGCAGATCCTGAAGGATCCGGGCCTCAGCCTGCTGGTACAGCTCGATGCGGGCAGCGGTGTCCCGCTCGCCGCGTGCGGCGGCGAGCAGCCGGTCGGCATCGGCGCTCTTGTAGCGACCGAGGTTGAGCTGTCCGACGGATGAGCTGTGGAACAGCGTGTAGAGCAGCGAGTCCGGGGAGGACATGGTCATCGCGATCTCGAACGCGGCGAATCCACTCAGCTGTGCCTTGTGCAGCACGTCGACGTAGTCGCTGAACGGCCGGATGCTCGTCGTCTGACTAGTGATCCCGAGGTTCTGCTTCCAGCTGCGCGCGATCG
The DNA here is from genome assembly GCA_040905475.1 of Actinomycetota bacterium. Taxonomy (NCBI): domain Bacteria; kingdom Bacillati; phylum Actinomycetota; species Actinomycetota bacterium. The sequence goes on along the minus strand of JBBDRM010000095.1, from coordinate 16,680 downwards.
CGTCCACCCAGCGGCTCTGATTGCCGACCGGCGTGAAGTTCAGTTCGAGCGTCTTCGGCAACCGAACCTTGGAAACCGTCAAGATCCTGCGTGCCTCGGCGAGGTCGAACCGGCACGATGGACACGCCCCGATCCCTTCGTTGTTCGGCCGCTGGTAACCCGGAACGCCCGGCGGGATCACGCCGGTTGCGGAGGCGGCCAGCCCGCCCCAGGTGTCGCTTCGCGCGATCGTCGGCCGATCGATCGCCAGGGAGAGCGCGTGCCGGAACTCCTTGACGTTCGTCGGCGGCGTCCCAAGCGCCGCGAGGAACACCAATCGGGGCGTCACGCCGGTAACCGTCTGATCGGGGTTCTGCGAACGGACCTCGTTCATCCGCTCGGCGGGGATGCTCGTCCAGTCGACGTTGCCGGCGAGCCACTGCTCGTAGGAGACGTTGACGTCGTCCAGCAACACGAAAACCGCCTCCGAGAGGTTGGGCTTGTCCGGGCCGGTGTACATCGGGTTCGGCTCGAGAACGATCGACTCGTTGTGCTTCCACGGCTCCTTCAGCTGCCAGGGACCGTTGCCGATCGGGGCTTCGGCCCACGTGGGCTGCCGCGAGAGCATCGTTGCGTCCGAGGGAACCGGTGAGAAGGCGGGATGCGCCAGCTTGCTGATGAACTCGGCGTCGGGGGCGGAGAGCCTGATCCGGAGCGTGTACTCGTCGAGCGCGTCCACGCCGGCCAGGTCCGGCGAGGCCCCGGTTATGTGCCGTTCGCGGTACCCGAGGATCTCTGAGAACAGCGGCGCCACCGGCGATGATTCCGCCGGAGCGGTGGCACGCTCGAAGGCGCGGACGAAGTTCTCCGCGCGCACCGGCTCGCCGTTCGAGAACTTGTTGTCGCGCCGGAGGTAGAAGACGAACGTGACGGCGTCCGAGCTGATCTCCCACTCGGAAGCCGACGCGCGCTGAAGCGAACCCCGGTGCTCGTCGAACCGAACCAACCCGCGGAACAGATTCCGCACGATCCGGGTCTCGGATGCGTCTTCGGCGTGCGCGGGGTCGAGCGAGCCGGGTTCCTCGCCTTCAACGCGGATGGAGCCGCCGCGGGTTGGTGGGGGTTGCGAGTCGGTACAGGCCGAGCCGGCGAGGAAGAGGCTCAGACCGAGCGCAGCACGAATCCAGCGACGTGACGGCATGAGGATCCGTTCAGCCTAATCTCTCGCCTTGGGTCGCGAAGCCTTGCGAGTCTTCGTGCCCTTCGTCAGGGGCGTATCGGCCGAGATGCCGGTGATCGCGGCGGCCTCGGTCGGCGCCAACGGGTAGTGGCAGGCCGCGATGTGGTCGGTTCCCATGTCGGTCAGCTCGGGAACGACGGTCGAGCAGGTCGCCATCCGCTCGTCGGGGTTCGCGGCGGCGACGGGGCAGCGGGGATGGAAGCGGCACCCCGCCGGCGGGTTGACCGGCGAGGGAACGTCCCCTCGGAGCGGGATCCGCTTGTGCTCGCGCGCGATGATCGGATCGGGTGACGGGATCGCCGAGAGCAGCGCGCCCGTGTACGGATGCCGGGCCGAGCGATAGAGGTCGGAACCGCGCGCGATCTCGACGATCTTGCCCAGGTACATCACCGCGACGCGATCGCTGACATGCCGGACGACCGAAAGGTCGTGTGCGATGAAGAGATACGTGAGCTTCAGCTCCTCCTGCAGATCGTGCAGGAGGTTGATGATCTGCGCCTGGATCGACACGTCGAGCGCGCTGACGGGCTCGTCGCACACGATCAACTTCGGCTCGACGGCGAGCGCTCGGGCGATCCCGACGCGTTGCCGCTGGCCACCGGAGAACTCGTGGGGATACCGGTTGTGCCGGTCGGGATTGAGACCAACCCGCTCCATCAGCTCTTGAACGCGTCGGCGTGCCGCGGCTCCGTCCGCGAGGTGGTGGATCGTCAGCGGCTCGCCGATGATCGTGCCGACGGTCATCCGGGGGTCGAGGCTCGCGAAGGGGTCCTGGAAGATGATCTGGATCTCTCGTCGCAGCGGCCTTAACTGCTTCGCGGACAAGTGTGTGATGTCCCGACCCCTGAACCGGATCGTCCCGGAGGTGGGCGCCAGCAAGCGCAGCACCAGCCGTCCGGTCGTGGTCTTACCGCAACCCGTCTCCCCCACCAGGCCGAGCGTCTCACCCTCGAAGATGTCGAAGCTGACGTCGTCGACCGCGTGGACGTGGCCGATCGTCTTCTTGAACACGATACCTCGCGTGATCGGGAACCATTTCACGAGGTTCCGAACCTCGATGAGGGGCGTCCCGTTCAAGCCTTCACCCCGAGGATCTCAGCACGGCCGGCGTCCTTCGCATCCGGAGCGAGGAAGCACGCATCCTCATGCTCGCCCCGGAACTCGAGCTCCGGACGCTCCTTGTCACACGGCTCGAAGCGGAAATGGCAACGGGGGTGGAACGGGCATCCCGACGGGACGCGCATCAGCGACGGCGGCATGCCGGGGATGTTGATGAGACGGGTCTGCTCGCTTCCTGCTTCTTGTCGCGGGATGCTGCCGAGAAGGCCCCACGTGTACGGGTGCTGCGGGCGGTAGAAGATCTCCTCGGGCTTGCCGCGCTCAGCCATCCGTCCCGCGTACATCACCAGGATGTCGTCCGCGACCTGCGCGACGATACCGAGATCGTGGGTGATGAGGATGAGCCCCATCCCGAAGTCTCGCTGCAACCCTTGAAGCAGGTCGATGATCTGGGCCTGCACCGTCACGTCCAACGCGGTCGTCGGCTCGTCCGCGATCAGGATCGCCGGGTTGAGCGCGAGGGCCATCGCGATCATCGCGCGCTGACGCATCCCGCCCGAGAACTCGTGCGGATACATCCGTATCCGTTCGCCGGGGTTCGGGATACCGACGGTCGCGAGCAGCTCGATGGCGCGCTTCCGCGCGACGACCTTCGAAACGTCCTCGTGGGCGCGGATCATCTCGATGATCTGGTTGCCGATCCTATGGACGGGGTTCAGTGCCGTGAGGGGGTCCTGGAAGATCATCGCGATCTCCTTGCCCCGCACATGCCGGACCTCCTCCGGCATCAGCCTGAGCAGATCGCGCCCTTTGAACATCGCCGTTCCCGATTCGACCCTGCCGGTGCCTTTCGCGATGAGGCCCATGATCGAGAGGACGGTGACCGTCTTTCCGGACCCGGACTCGCCGACGATCGCGAGGGTCTTTCCTGCCTCCAGCGAGAACGACACGCCGTCGACCGCTTTCACGATGCCGGATGGCGTGTGGAAGGACGTCCGGAGGTCCTCGACCTCCAGGAGATGACCCTTGGACGGCTGCGGTTCGGGCTCGATCGACAGCGCCACGGTTACCGGAGGCGCGGGTCGAGGGAGTCCCGGAGCCCGTCGCCCAGGAGCACGAATCCGAGCACGGTCAGCGTAAGTGCCAAGCCCGGGAACAGGACCATGTACGGCTCGGTGGTGAGGTAGGACTGACCGTTCCGGATCATCAACCCCCAGGACGCTTCCGGTTCCGACAGGCCCGCGCCCAAGTACGTGAGCGCCGCCTCACTGATAACCACCGAGCCGACCAGAGCACAGGCATAAACGAGGGTAGGGGTCACGGCGTTCGGAAAGACGTGTCGGAAGAGGATCCTCGCGTTCCCGGCTCCGAGCGCCCGAGCGGCGTCGACGAACTCGGAGTTCCTGATCGCAATGACGCTCCCGCGAAACAGCCGGGCGATCGTTACCCACGCGAGAGACGCTAAAGCGATCACCAAGGCGAACTTGCTCTTCCCCAACGCCGTGACCAAGATCAGCGCACCGACCAGATAGGGGAACGCGAGAAACACGTCGATGAGACGCGACATGATCGAGTCGACGACGCCCCCGTAGTAGCCGGCGATGCCGCCGACCGTAAGGCCGACGAGCAGGATCATCCCGACGACGGTGAAACCGACGATGAGCGAGAATCGCGCGCCGTGGACGACGCGGCTGAACATGTCCCGGCCGAGCTGGTCGGTCCCGAACCAGTGGCGTGCGCTCGGACCCTGACGCGCGTCGGCGGCGACGAAGCCGTCGGTCGGCTGAGTAGCGATCACATCGGCGAAGATCGCCGACAGCGTGATGACCGCGATGATCACGATTCCCGCGACGGCCAGCCGGTTCTTGCGCAACCGGCGCCACGCCTCACCCTTGAGGCTCGCGACCTCGTCGCCGGCCGCCGACGGGTGAGCTTGGAGCTCAATATCCGGAGCGGAGATGCTCACAGTGCCTCCTAGTCGTACCGGATCCGGGGATCGATGACCGCATATAACAGGTCGACGATGAGGTTCGCGACCAGGTACACGAAGACCACGAATATCGAAATGCCCAGCACAACCTGGTTGTCCTTCGACTGGATCGACGAAGCAAGCTGGCGTCCGAGGCCTGGGATGTTGAACACCGTCTCGGTGAGGATCGCGCCACCGATGAGCGTGCCGATGTCGACGCCCAGGTAGGTCACGACCGGGATGATCGAGTTCCGCCACGCGTGATTGACGATGACTCGTCGTTCCCGCAGCCCTTTCGCGCGAGCGGTTCGAACGTAATCCGTCTCGAGCGTCTCGAGCAGGGTGGTCCGCTGCAGGCGCGCGACGTACGCCATGGACACCGAGGCAACCACGAATCCGGGCAAGATGTAGTGCTTCCAGGTGGTAAGACCCGTGATGGGTAACCCGAGGGTGCCCTTGGTCTTCAGGGCCATTATCTGAAGGAGCACGCCGAGAACGAATACGGGGATGCTCACCAGGATGATCGCGCTGAGCGTGACGCTCGCATCCGCAATCGAGTATTTCTTCACCGCCGAGATCATCCCGGTGCTGAGGCCCAACACGACCAGGAAGAAAGATCCGGCTATGGCCAGCCGGAAGGACACGGGCACCTTCTCCTTGATGATCTCCCAGACCGGCTGGCGGGTGACCGAGGACTCGCCGAAGTCGAAATGGACCAGGTTGTTCAAGTAGCGGCCGATCCGAACCGGGAGCGGATCGTTCAACCCATACTTCTCGATGACGGCGTCGCGGAACTCTTCACTGGTGGCCCGCTCGCCGACGAGGGCCTGCACGGGATCCCCGGGGAGCACGTACATGGCGAGGTAGAGGAGGATGACCGTTCCGATGACGACCGGGATCATCTGCAGGAGCCTGCGGATGATGTAGCGGTTCATCCCCAATCCCTCTCGTTAGGCGAGGAACGGGGCGCCTGCCCCGAAGGGCAGGCTCCCCGTTCCAAGTGTAACCCCGAAGCTGGTGGCTAGGCAGCCTTCAGCGACACGAGCTCCCACGCCGGGTACCCGTACTGAAGCTCGACGGTGAACGGCGACGCGAACTTCGTCGCGTTATACGTCAGCGCCGACTTCGAGTAGAACATCGGGATGATCGGCATATCCGCGATGATCGCGTCCTCAGCCTGCTGTTGCAGCTTCAACCGTTCCGAGTTGTTCAGCGTGCGCTGAGCATCGGCGATCAGCTTGTCCACTGCGGGGTTGTTGTACTTGCTGTGGTTGTCCCCTGAGGTGGACACGAACAGCGGGTTGAGCCAGTTGTCCGGCGTCGGGTAGTCCTGCGCCCAACCGAGGCGGGCGAACGCCGGAACCTCGAGGAACTTCGAGTTCAGGTACTTGTCCTTGCCCGAACCCGTGTAGTCGTCGAACGACGCGATCGGGACCAGCCGGGCCGTGATGCCGAGATTGGCCTTGAGCTGTGCCTGAACCGCCGCCATCCAGGTGCCGTGCCCGCCGTCCGCGTTGAACGGAAGGTCGAGCCGGAGCTTGGAGACGTCGACACCGGACTCTGTGAGGAGCGTCTTCGCCTTCTCGAGGTTGAACTCGCAGAAGTCACAGACTCCTTCGCGATGCCCGAACGTGAGCGGCGGGATGATGCTGGTCGCCGGGACACGCTGGTCGTTGAACACGGCCTTCACGATGTCCGCCCGGTTGATCGCCATGGAGACGGCCTGCCGGAACTTCGCGTTGCCCGTGATCGAGTTGGTCGTGTTCGCCGTCAGGTACGTGAGGATCGGGCCGGGCTGCTGGACGAACGCCCTGCCGAACTTCGCGTCGGCGTCCGCGTACGACTCCGGCGGGACGTCACCCGAATCGAGGGTGTTGGCCTGGAACTCGAGGTACTGGTTCTGCAGGGCCTGGTCGCCCACGAAGACCTTCCATTCGATCGAGTCGAGGAAGCCCTTCGGGGTGCCGGTGTACCCGCTCCAGCGCTTGACCTTGAGTCCCGCTTCGCGCTTGTACTCCCCATCCATCTGATAGGGGCCGTTGCCGTCCGGGTTCACGGTGAACGTCTTGGACGGCTTGCCGTCTGCGCCGTCGGCCGACTTCGGCACCGGCGAGAAGGCCTGGTGACCGGTGCGGATGACGAACTCAGCGTTCGGAGCGTCGAGCTCGACGACCAGCTCGTGGTCGTTCGCGCCCTGCCTCACGCCCGCGAGGCTGGTTGCCTTACCCGCCTGCGCGTCGTCGAAGCCCTTGATGCCGGCGAAGTGGAACGACAGCTCGGAAGGCGTGACGTCCTTCTTCACGACGGCGATGCGGTTGAACCCGCGGATGAACGATTCGGCCGTGACCGGCTCACCGCTGTGGAACGTAGCGCCCTGACGAAGCGTGAACGTGACCGACGTCGCGTCGGCGCTCACCTTGTAGTCGGATGCGGCGCCCTTCTTCTCCAGCTCCGCAGTGCGCGGGCTGTAGGAAAGAAGCGAGTCGAACAGAAGACCAACCGGCTCGGCGCACGTCGTCGTGCCGCAGTACGCCGGATCCAGGTCGCCCGGATCGCCGAGGCCGGCTACGACGCTACCGCCGACCTGTCCCGTTGGCTCTCCGTCACCATCGCCACCACACGCCGCTGCCGCGAGCGTGAGGATGGTCATGAACACGAGGATCTTGCCGTATTTCCTTACCATGAACCCTCCCTCCCCACCGGAAACCGGGGGCGACTATACCATGCAGCCCAAAGCACCCAAAGCAACGCAGTCCCGCATCTACCAGGCCGTATGCGCGCTTGAACGTGAGGGCCGAGCGCCCCGCCGTACTGGTATACGGCCGGGCGAACGGCTGAGATTGCGCGACCGTTCGGCCGCGGTCCGCGGTCGGCTAGCCGCGGTAGCGAACGACGAGCGCGAAGTCCTCTGCGTCGAGGCTCGCACCGCCGACGAGCGCGCCGTCGATCTCGGGCTCGGCCATGATCGCTGCGATGTTGCCGGCGTTGACGCTGCCGCCGTACTGGATCCGGATCGCATCCGCGGTCGGCCGGTCGCTGATCTCGGCGACCGTCCGTCGGATGAATCCGATGACGGCGTTGGCGTCGGATGCTTGAGCGGTGCGGCCGGTCCCGATCGCCCAGATAGGCTCGTAGGCAACCACGACGCCGGCGAGCGCCTCTCCGGAGATGCCCGCCAGCGACGCGCGGATCTGCGTGCCGACCACCTCTTCGGTGCGATCGGCCTCGCGCTCGTCCAGGGTCTCACCGACGCACACGATTGGAGTCATCTCGTTGCGGATGACCGCTTTCGCTTTGCGGTTCACGATCTCGTCCGTCTCACCCAAGTGCTGGCGCCGCTCGGAATGACCGACGATGACGAACGAGCACTTGAGTCGGGCGAGCATCGGCGGCGACACCTCGCCCGTGTACGCTCCCTTGTCCTCCCAGTGGCAGTTCTGCGCGCCGAGCGCCATCGGGATCCGGTCGCCCTCGATCAGCGTCTGGACGCTGCGCAACGCCGGGAAGGCCGGGCACACGACGACGTCGACCGCGTCGTAGTCCTGGGGACGCAGGTTGTAGTGGAGCTTCTGGACGAGCGCGATGGCCTCGAGGTGGTTGAGGTTCATCTTCCAGTTGCCGGCGATGATCGGCTTTCGGGCCATGGCGGCGGATACTACCCCCTCCGGAGCGGGACGAGCCCCGGCAGGTCTTTGCCTTCGAGGAACTCGAGCGAGGCGCCGCCGCCGGTCGAGATGTGCGAGACCTCGTCCGCGTAGCCGAACTTGCGCAGCGCGGCCGCGCTGTCACCCCCGCCGATGACCGAATAGCAGTCGCTCTTCGCGATCGCCGCGGCGATGGCGCGCGTGCCGGCGTCGAAGTCGTCGACCTCGAACACGCCCATCGGGCCGTTCCAGAAGACCGTCCTTGCGGCGCGGATCGCGTCGACGTACGCGCGGCAGGTCTCCTTGCCGATGTCGAAGCCGGCGAGCTCGGCGGGGATCTGATCGGCGGCGACGACCCGCTTCTCGACGCCGGGCTCGGGCGCGCGCGCGACGACGATGTCTGTCGGGACGGCGATCTTGTCGCCTGCGTCGCGCATGAGCTCGGCGACGACGGGCACCTGATCGGGCTCGAGCAAGGACTTGCCCACGCCGTATCCCTTGGCCGCGAGGAACGTGAAAGACATGCCGCCGCCGATCAACAGCCCGTCGACCAGATCGAGCAGGCGCTCGAGCACCCTGAGCTTGTCCGAGACCTTCGCGCCGCCGACGACGGCGACGAACGGCCGCTCCGGCTCCGTCAAGAGCTTGGAGAGGACCGCCACCTCCTTCTCCAGGAGCCTTCCTGCGGCCGCCGGCAAGAGCTGCGCCACGGCGACGACGCTCGCGTGCGCGCGGTGCACGGCGCCGAACGCGTCGTTCACGTAGACGTCCGCGAGTGCGGCGAGGCGCGCGGCGAACGCACGATCGTTCGACTCCTCCCCCGGGTCGAACCGCAGATTCTCCAGGAGCACGACGCGCGAGACTTCCGGAACCGGCCCTGTCGGCGACGCGCAGAGCGGCACGTCCTCGCCGAGCAGCTGCCCGAGGCGAGCGGCCACCGGCGCGAGCGAGTACGTGGGGTCCGGTTTCCCTTTCGGCCGGCCGAGATGCGAGCAGACGACGATGCGCCCGGCTCCCCGTTCGAACAGCTCTTCGATCGTCGGGAGGGTCGCTCGGATCCGCAGATCGTCCGCGATCGACCCGTCCTGCTTCGACAACGGGACGTTGAAGTCGGCGCGCAGCAGCACGTCTTTGCCGGCGACGTCGATGTCGTCGATGGTGCGGAGCTTCACAGCGTCCGCGCTAGAGAGAAGCGCCGATCTTGGTGACCAGGTCTACGAGCCGGTTCGAGTAGCCCCACTCGTTGTCGTACCAGCCCATCACCTTGACGAAGTTGCCGTTCGCCATCGTCTGCTTCGAGTCGAAGATGCACGAGTGCGGATTTCCGACGATGTCGCTCGACACGATCGGATCCTCCGTGTACTGCAAGTAGCCCTTGAGGCTGCCGGCTTGCGAGGCCTCGAGGTACGCGTGGTTGACGTCGTCGATCGTGGCGTCCCGGTTCAGGATGCACACCAGATCGGTGATCGAGCCGTCGGGAACCGGCACACGAAGCGCGGTGCCGTCCAGACGCCCTTTCATCTCGGGCATCGCGAGCGAGGTCGCCTTCGCTGCGCCCGTTGAGGACGGAACGATGTTGATGGCGGCGGCGCGACCGCGACGGAGATCCTTGTGCGGCAGGTCGAGCAGGTTCTGGTCGTTGGTGTAGGCGTGAACCGTGGTCATGAAACCGCGCTCGATGCCGAAAGCGTCGTGCAGGACCTTCGCGAGTGGAACCACGCAGTTCGTCGTGCAGGACGCGTTGGAGATCACGCTGTGCTTGGCCGGGTCGTAGTCGCCATCGTTCACACCCATCACGATCGTGATGTCCTCGCCCTTCGCGGGGGCGCTGATGACGACCTTGCGCGCGCCGGCGTCGAGGTGCTTCGCGGCCTTCTCCCGGTCGGTGAACAGCCCGGTCGATTCGATCACTACGTCGACGCCGAGGTCTTTCCACGGAAGGTTCGCGGGGTCGCGCTCGGCGGTGACGCGGAGTTCCTTGCCGTCCACGGCGATCCCGTCGCCGGTGGCTTTAACCTCGGCATCGAGGACGCCGAGCACCGAGTCGTACTTCAGCAGATGAGCGAGGACGGCGGACTCGGTGATGTCGTTGACGGACACGATCTCGAGGTCCGCCCCGCGCTTGCGCACCGCGCGGAAGAAGTTGCGTCCGATCCTGCCGAAGCCGTTGATACCGACCTTCAACGCCATGGAGCGACCTCCCGCGGATTCCGATGATGTGCGGTCTCTAGCCTATCCAACCAGCTCCTCAGCGAGCCTTCCAAGGTGCCGCAGGCGACCGGCCACGGCCGGCTTGGTGATCGGCGGCCGGCACAGGCGGCCGAGCTCTTCCATCGAGGCTTCGGGATTCGTCAGTCGCAGATACACGACCTCACGCACCGCCGGAGGGAGGCCCTCCTCGCCGAAGCGCGCGAGCGCGCGCTCCGCCCACGCCCGTTGCACCATCGCCGCCCGGGCGGTACGCCGCGCATTGGCCTCGTCGCAGTTCGCGAGGCGGTTCGCGACGCCGCGCACGCTCTTCCAGACGGATCCTTCCTCCCACTCGAGGTAGCCGTTGTGCGCGCCCATCGCGGCGAGAAGCCGTCCGACGGCGGCGCCCTCCTTCGCGTAAAGGGCGAAGGCGCCGCGATGCTCGCGCAGGCGGCCGGTCGAGCCGACCCGCTCGGCGAGGCCGCCGATCCCTTCGGCGGTGGCTTGGTCGGGCGATCGGATCTCGAACTGAACCGGGGCACGCGGCTCAGAGACCGACCCATGCGCCAGGAAGGCGCCGCGCAGATAGGCGCCTGCGCAGCAGCGTCTCGACACGATCTTGCTCGGAACGCCCGCGCGCAAGCGGCCGGCGCCGTCGAGCACTCCAGAATCGATGAACGGGCCGAGCGCCGCCTCCTGCACGCGGATCACGAATCGCTGGCGCGGGCGCGCCCGGCCGGGTTCGAGGATACGGATCTCCGCCGGCTCCGCGAACCCGGCCGTGAGCCCCGAGTAGACCTTGCGCGCGATCCCGGCGTCGGGGACATCGACCTCGAGCGCGAACCGGCCGCCGGCGATATGGAATGTGCCTGCGGAACGGAGGATCGCGGCGAGCTCGGCCCGGCGACAGCATGCCCGGGGCGCCTGGAGACGCGCGAGCTCCGATTTCACTCGATCCGTGAAGCCGACTCCTCTCCCTTTCAAAGCAGCCCCTTGAGCGCGGAAGCGAGCTTGTCGGGGTCGTGACGAGCGGCCGACGCGATGAGGTCGGCTCTCACGACCGGAGCGCGGAGCGACCCGAGCTCGATCGCGTCGGTCACCAGCGGTCTTGCGACGCCGGGAAGCGGACCCTCGTGCACCAGCACCGCATCCAGACGCAGACCCGGGATGTGCTCGACGAGCGCGCGGATGTGACCGGCGGCGTCGAGTCCCGCCGTCTCGCCGAGCTGCTGCGCCGCGTTCAGGACCAGCGCCACGCGACCGGCGCGCGGGAGGGCGGCGCCGATCCCCGGCACCAAAAGCGCCGCGAGGATGCTCGTGAAGAGGCTGCCCGGGCCGAGCACGGTCAGCGTCGAGGTCTCGATCGCCTCCACCGCCTCCTCGGCGGCCGGCGGATCCTCCGGCTCGAGGAACAGGCGCTCGACCGGGCCGGGCCCGGTGGCGATCGAAACCTGGCCACGGATGTCGTGTCCTCCCATCCGGGCGCGGAGCCGTACGGGGGTCGAGGTCGCCGGCAGGACGCGACCCAATACGCCCGCGATCTCGGCGACCTCGTCCACGGCCGCGACGAAGTCGCCGCGCAGGTCGGAAAGCGCCGCGATCAGCAGATTGCCGAGCGGATGACCGGCGAGATCCCCCTCCGAGAAGCGGTATTGGAGGAGCGCGGCTCTCGCCGGCGAGAGCCGCGATCGCCATGCGCAGGTCTCCGGGCGCCGGGATCCCCAGCCAGTCGCGCAGGACTCCCGATGAGCCGCCGTCGTCGGCGACGGTGACGACGGCGGTGACGTCGTCGGTTAGCTGCCGGGCGGCGCCGAGCGCCGCGGAAAGGCCGTGGCCGCCGCCGATGCAGACGATACGAGGACCGGTCATGTCTGCGGTCGAAGCCGGCTCAGCTGCGGTCGATGTCGCGGTGCTCGACGGCCACCGGGAGCCCGCGACCGCGCAGCATCTCGGCGACCTCCTCGCCGACGACGACCGACCGGTGGCGGCCGCCGGTGCAGCCGATGGCGACCGTGAGGTACCGCTTCCCCTCGGTCAGGTACCCGGGGATCAGCACCTCGAGCATCTGCTCGAAGCGGAGCAAGAAGTCGGTGGTCGCCTGGCGAGACATCACGTATTCAGATACCCGCGTGTCGGTCCCGGGAAGCGGGCGAAGCTCCTCGACCCAGTGCGGATTCGGCAAGAATCGAACGTCCAGCACCACATCGGCGTCCATGGGGAGGCCGTACTTGTAGCCGAACGAGACGACGGTGACCTGCAGGCGCGTCTCGCGCGGGGACTTGGAGAACGCACCGACGATCCGATCGCGCAGATCGTGGACGGTCAGGTCGCTGGTGTCGATGACGAGGTCGGCCTGCGCGCGCATCGACTCGAGCAGCGCGCGTTCGGCCGCGATGCCGTCGACGACCCGCTCGCCGAGCGGATGCCGCCGGCGGGTCGCTTCGAACCGGCGCACGAGCACGTCATCGCCGGCGGTGAGGAAGAGGATCCGATAGTCGACGCCGCGTTGCGCGAGATCCTTCAACGCTTCGGTCAGCTCGGAGAAGAACTGACCGCCGCGGACGTCGACGACGAGTGCGATGTGCTGCGCCGGCGAGCCCGGCGCCTGACCGAGGTCGGCCATCTTGCCGATCAGCGCGGGCGGAAGGTTGTCGATCACGAAGTAGCCGAGATCCTCGAGCGCCTTCGAGGCCTCGGACCGGCCGGCGCCCGACAGCCCGGTGATGATGGTGAAGTCGGGGAGCTCGGAGGGGACGTCCTCGCGGCGGGGCTCGGTGCGCGCCATCAACGCTCCCCCACTCGCGGCCGTCCGTTGCCTTCCAGCTCGACCCCTCCCTTTGGGAGTTCCAGGCCTCGCAGCGTCGCGTGCACCTTCTTCGCGACCGACGCCGGAACCACCTCGGCGAGCTCTTCCTCGCTCGCTTGAAGGATACGGCGCACCGAGCCGAAAGTCCGCAGCAAGCGTTTCTTGCGTTCCTCCCCGACGCCGGGGATGCGATCCAGGGCGCTCTCCCGGATCCTGCGTCCGCGCAGGGTGCGGTGATAGGTGATCGCGAACCGGTGCGCCTCGTCGCGGATGTGCTGGAGCAGGTAGAGCGCTTCGGATCCTCGCGGGATATCGACGGGATCCGCCTGATTCGGGAGGTAGACCTCCTCGAAGCGCTTCGCGAGGCCGACGGCGGTCAGCTCCTGGACGCCGAGCTCCGCGAGCACGCCGAGGGCGGCGTTCAGCTGTCCCTTCCCGCCGTCGACGACGACGAGGTTCGGTGGGTAGGCGAACTTGCGGGCCTTGTCGAGCGGCTGATCGCGCTCGGACAGATAGCGGAGGAATCGCCGGCGGATCACCTCGGCCATCGACGCGAAGTCATCCTGGCCCTCGACGCTTCTGATCTTGAACCGGCGGTAGTCCGACCGCTTCGGAAGCCCGTCCTCGAACACGACCATCGAGCCGACGACCTCGGTGGGACCGGTGTTGGAGATGTCGAAGCACTCGATGCGGAGCGGGGCCTCCGAAAGTCCGAGCGCCGATTGCAGGGCGTTGAGCTGCTTCGCGCGGGCGGCGAAGTCCGAGCGGCGCTTGAGCTTGTGTTGCGTGAACGACTCGCCGGCGTTCTGCGCCACGGTCTCGAGCAGGGTGCGCTTCTCGCCGCGCTGCGGGACGCGGAACTCGACGCGGCCGCCCCGCCGCGTTGCGAGCCACGCCTTCAGCAGATCGGCGTCGGCCGGGATCACCGGGACGAGGATCTCCCGCGGGATCTCCTCCTCGGTCATGTAGAGGTCGCGGATGAAGGACGCGAGGAGCGCCGGGGTGTCGAGCTCTTCGACCTTGTCCACCACGAAGCCTTTGCGACCAACCATCCGGCCGTGGCGTACGAAGAAGACCTGCAGAGCGGCTTCGAGCTCGTCCTCGGCGAGCGCGACGGCGTCGAAGCTCTCGTTCCGGTCGGAGACCACGACCTGCTTCTCGATCGCCTTGCGTACGCTGGCCAGCTGGTCGCGCAGACGCGCGGCGCGCTCGTATTCCATGTCTGTGGAGGCGCGGCCCATGTCGGCGTCGAGGCGCTCCAGCACGGGCTCGAAGCGGCCTTCGAGGAAGGAGACGAGATCCTCGGCGATGTGGCGGTGCTGGTCCGTGTCGACGTGACCGACGCATGGGGCGGCGCACTTGCCGATGTCGTAGAAGAGGCACGGCCGGTTGATCCGCCGGCATCGGTCGAACACGCCCTGCGAACAGGTGCGGACCGGGAATGTGCGCAGGAGAAGATCGAGCGTCTCGCGGATCGCGTACGCGTGCGCGAACGGCCCGAAGTAGCGCACACCCTTCCGCTTCTTCCCGCGTAGCACCATGGCTCGCGGGTACTCCTCGTCGAACGTGATCGCGAGGTAGGGATAGGACTTGTCATCGCGGTAGCGAACGTTGAACCGCGGCTTGTGGGCTTTGATCAGGTTGTACTCGAGGTGGAGCGACTCGACCTCGTTGGCGACGACGATCCACTCGACGTCTGCGGCCGACTCCACCATCGCCGCGGTCCGGGGGTGCATGGCGTCGGGGTCCTGAAAATAGCTCGATACCCGGCTGCGCAGCGACAGCGCTTTCCCGACGTAGACCACCCGGCCCTGGGCGTCCTTGAAAAGGTAGGCGCCGGGCTGGTCGGGGATCTCGTTGGGCTTGGGCCACCGGGCGGCGCGAGAGCTCACCCGTGCATGTTAGCCGCGCGCGAAACGAGAAGATGGCCGGTATCCGGGTGAACCAGGCGGCCGCCATCCCGTTCCCCGTGAGCCCGTGTTACTACCTCAGACGATGGACCAGGTACTACGCGGCGAAGCGTCTGAAGAACGCGTGGAACGGCGCATCGCCCGCTTGGCGGCGTCGCAGCACGGCGTATTCTCGCGCGCCCAGGCGCTCGCATCCGCTGCGACCCGGGGACACATGGAATGGAAGGTCGCGACGGCGTCATGGGAGATCGTCCATCGGGGCGTTTACCGGGTGGCGGCGGTCCCGCGATCATGGCGCCAGGATCTGCTCGCTGCTTGCCTCATGGCCGGGGACGGCGCTGCCGCCTCGCACCGGGCGGCTGGGGCGCTTGTCCACTTGCCCGGGATACCGGAAGGGACCGTCGAGATCAGCGCTCCGAAGTCGCGGCGCGTACGGCGCGGTGGAGTCGTCGTCCATCAAGTTGGCGCCCTCGCCCGGGTCGACGTGACATCGATCGATGCGGTCCCGAGCACGACCGTGACCCGGACGCTGATCGACATCGCCGCCGTTCTCGGCGAGGAGCCTCTCGGGGAAGCGATCGACGACGCGCTTCGCCGCCGGTTGACGACGATCCCGCGATTACGCCGGCGCCTGGCGGAACTAGGCTCCCGGGGACGGGCCGGCGCCAAGAAGTTGCAGCGGGTGCTCGACACTCGCGACGGATCCCCCGTTTCCGACAGCGTGCTCGAGGCCAGGTTCCTCAGCCTCGTTCGCCGGGCACGGCTCCCAGCCCCGATCTGCCAGCATCCGATCCGCGGGTTCGGTCGGCTGGTCGCGGTTGCCGACTTCGCGTGGCCGGAGGCGAGGCTCGCCGTGGAGACGGAGGGCTACCGATGGCATTCCGGTCGAACTCGGTGGTCGCGCGACCTCGCCCGCCGTAACGCGCTAACCGCGCTCGGCTGGAGGGTCTTGCATGTCACGTGGAGCGACGTGCACAGCGCGCCGGACCAACTCGTGGAAACGATCGCCCACGTTCTCGGATCCGTCATACGATCAGGATCGGCGATCCTCCCACCAAGCCGTCGGGCTTGAGGTGCCAGAACAGCACCCGCTCTTCCGGGAGGAGCCGGTCCCTCGTCGTCGGAAGCGGTCCGAGGTGGTCGTCGACACTGACGGATTAGGACGCATAGGGGCCCTTGGAAGGTTGCAGACCGGGATCAAAGGATAGGGCGAGCCCGCAGGCTCGCCCTCGCCACATGGTCTTCGATTATGAGGCCGCGCAGTTGCCCTGTCCTTCATCCCTCGGCCCCACCGAGGCGGGGCCTTCATCCTTGGGACCACAACACTTTGGGCGCGGTTCTCATCCGGATACATCGACCGTTCGAGCGCCGGCGATAAGGGACTTGAGGCCCGGCCAACGAAAATCGTCAGTTCGTACTAGCCCGCTGGGCGGGTTCGGCCTCTTGGGAGTGAATGCCGAGCACCTCTCGCAAGAAGCGGCCGGTGTACGACCGGGTCACGCCGGCGACGTCCTCGGGCGTGCCTTGAGCAACGATCTCGCCGCCGAGATTCCCGCCCTCCGGCCCGAGGTCGATGATCCAGTCCGCCTGCTTCACGACGTCGAGGTTGTGCTCGATCACGATCACCGTGTTCCCGGCATCGACGAGCCGTTGGAGCACCCCCAGCAGCTTCGAGATGTCCTCGAAGTGAAGGCCCGTCGTCGGCTCGTCGAGGATGTACACCGTCCGGCCCGTCGCGCGCTTCGACAGCTCGCTCGCGAGCTTCACGCGCTGCGCCTCGCCGCCCGACAGCGTCGGCGCCGGCTGCCCGAGCTTGATGTAGCCAAGCCCGACGTCGTTCAGCGTCTCGAGGTGACGGCGGATCACCGGCAGCGCCTCGAAGA
>JBBDRM010000094.1 GCA_040905475.1 Actinomycetota bacterium | reverse complement strand
TCCCCTCCCGGGGTGCTTTTCACCTTTCCCTCACGGTACTAGTTCGCTATCGGTCGCCAGGGAGTATTTAGCCTTAGAGGGTGGTCCCTCCAGATTCACGCCAAATTTCACGTGCTCGGCGCTACTTGGGATCCCGACAAGGAGGTCTGTGCCTTTCGCCTACAGGGCTATTACCTTCTGCGGCGGCCCTTTCCATGGCCTTCGACTAGGCACAAACTTTGTAACTCCTCGGAGAGTCCTGCACCTCTCCACGTCGGTCCCACAACCCCCACACGACAACGGCACAGGCCTATCACGTCGCATGGGTTTGGGCTGTTCCCCGTTCGCTCGCCGCTACTAGGGGAATCGCGGTTGCTTTCTCTTCCTCCGGGTACTGAGATGTTTCACTTCCCCGGGTTGCCTCACCCACGCCTATGTGTTCAGCGTGGGGTGACTGGACATGACTCCAGCCGGGTTGCCCCATTCGGAGATCCACGGATCGAAGCCTGTTTGGCGGCTCCCCGTGGCTTATCGCAGCCTACAGCGTCCTTCGTCGGCTCCTGGCGCCAAGGCATCCACCGTATGCCCTTTGTACCTTGGCTCAAAGATGCTCACACTCGCTATGTAGTTCTCAAGGTGCCGCAGCGGCTGCACCGGTCTTCCATGTTTCGATCCCAAAACAAAATCGCCGACCTCTCGGCCAGCGACAGTCTCCCGCGCACGCGGTCTTAGCGACTGTCCTCTGCTGGGACTCCTATGGAGGATCGGAGCATCCGTTCGCCTCTCGGCCCGGGGGAAGAACCGGGCCAGCGCGTAAATCTACTCCGGTGGTCTGTGGGTGTCAAACAAGACGGGCGCTCTGACCTGCGAAAAGGGCGCCCTCGGAGACCTCGCCGGGTCACTCGGCCGGACCCGTCAGGCGCCGGAATTGACGCCGCCCAACCTGGAGCACCTTCCCCGCCACGCTTCCGACCGGCAGATCCAGCGCCGTGACGGGCTTACCATCGAGCCGCACGCCGCCCTGCTTGATCTGATCCCGGGCCTTGCTCGTCGAGGCGGCCATGCCGTGTGCGACGAGCAGCGCCGGCAGGTGGACCACCCCGTCCGTCACGGCGGCGGCCGGGATCGGCACGGTCGCGATGTCGTCCGGCAGCTCGTGCGAGACGTGCACCTGATCGAACCTTCGCTCGGCGGAAGCCGCCGCCTCGAGGTCGTGGTACAGGCTCACGATCTCTTTGGCCAGGCGTCGCTTGACCTGCGCGGCGGCGGGGCCACCCGCGGAGGCCTCGCGCTCCAGCTCGACGATCTCGTTCGGGTCGAGATCGGTCGTGAGGCGGAAGTACTTGCCGATGAGATGATCCGGCACGCTCATCAGCTTCCCGAACATCTCCTCCGGCGGCTCCGCGATGCCGACGTAGTTGCCGAGCGACTTCGACATCTTCTGCACGCCGTCGAGCCCCTCGAGCAACGGGAGCGTGAAAGCGACTTGCGGCTCCTGACCGGCGCGTCCCTGAAGGTCGCGGCCGACGAGGAGATTGAAGGTCTGGTCGGTCCCGCCGAGCTCGACGTCGGCACGGATCTCGACGGAATCTTGACCCTGCAGCAGCGGATAGAGGAACTCGACGACGGAGATCGGATGGCCACCCTCGTAGCGCTTGCGGAAGTCGTCGCGCTCGAGCAGCTGCGCGACGGTGACCTGACCCGCCAGCCGCAGCAACCCCTCGACGCCCATCGCGCCGAGCCATTCGGAGTTGTGTCGCACCTCGAGCCGCTCCGGAAGCAGGATCCGTCTGGCCTGCTCGACGTACGTGGCCGCGTTCGCGGCGACGTGATCGGCGGTGAGGGCCTTGCGGGTGGCCGACTGTCCGGAGGGGTCGCCGACCTGTCCGGTGAAGTCTCCGATGATCAGGACCGCCGTGTGGCCGAAGTCTTGGAAGCGCCGAAGCTTGCGGAGCGGAACCGCGTGGCCGATGTGGATGTCCGGCGTCGACGGGTCGATGCCGAGCTTGACTCGCAGCGGTTCGCCGGACGCTGCCGAGCGCTCCAGCTTCCGCTCGAACTCGGCTTCGGGAATGATCGCCGCGGCGCCGGACGACAGGATCCTGAGCTGCTCAGACGCGGAAACCCCCATAGCGGGCGGCATCGTAGCATCGGGCGTCGGGCCCACCCCCCCGCTACCATCTGTGGTGGATGCGCGTCGTAACCCACGACGCAGCCGACCGGGTCCAAGGATGATGACGAAACCCCTTCCCCCTACGCGCCGTGCCGGGCTGGGACTCGCGGCCTTGGCGCTCCTGCTCGGCTCGTGCGTCAAGCTGCCGGATCTCGAAGAGACGCTCGCGAGCGCGAGCCGTCTTTCGGAGACCTCGTATGTGCTCGCCGCCGACGGAAGCGTCATCACCGCGCTCCACGAGGTCGAGAACCGGGAGGTCATCCCGATCGAGCAGGTCCCCGTCCACGTGCAGCAGGCGGTCGTCGCGATCGAGGACGAGCGGTTCTTCGAGCACCCCGGCGTCGACTTCAAGGCGATCGCCCGCGCCCTGCTGCGCAACACCGCCGAGGGACGAGTGGTCGAGGGTGGCTCGACGATCACGCAGCAATACATCAAGAACGCGTTGATCGAACGGGAGCGCAACATCAAGGGGAAGCTCGACGAGGCGGCCCTCGCTTGGCAGCTCGAGCAGAAGTATTCGAAGGCGGTGATCCTCGGCCTCTATCTGAACACCGTGTACTTCGGTCAAGGGGCCTACGGGATCGAGGCGGCGGCTCGTACGTTCTTCGGTAAGCCCGCTCGCCAGCTCGCCGTCCACGAGGGCGCGTTGCTGGCGGGGCTGATCAAGTCGCCGACCCGCTACGACCCGTACGCGCAACCCGAGTCCGCCAAGGCTCGCCGCGATCTGGTGCTGCGGTCCATGGGAGATCAGGGCTTCCTCGCCCCCGATCAGATGCTCGCGAATGTGAACGTAGCGCTCGGCGTCAAGCCGGCGAATACGGACGTCCGCTATCCCGCGGCGTACTTCGTCGAATACGTGAAGGATCTGATGCAGCGGGATCCCCGGTTCGCGATGTTCGGGGCGACCATCGGGGAGAGGGTGAACGCGCTCTTCAAAGGCGGCCTTCGCATCCACACCACGATCGACCTTCGCCTGCAGAAGATCGCGGAGGAGGCCTCGCGTAAGGTCCTCGAGTTCAAGAAGGATCCGTACAACGGCTTCGTTGCGGCCGACCCACGCACCGGTGAGATCAAGGCGATGGTCGGTGGGCGCGACTTCTTCGACGCGAAGAACCCGTACGCCAAGTTCAACCTCGCGGTACAGAGCCGGCGACAGCCGGGATCGTCGTTCAAGACCTTCACCTTGGTCGGTGCGCTCGAGGCCGGGATCCCGCTCGAGAAGATCTACAAAGGCGGCTCGGTCATCAACATCCCGATGAGCAACGGGCAGACCTGGGTCGTGCACAACTACGACAGCCTGTCGTTCGGTGCGAGGCTTTCGCTCCGCGAGGCGACGACGAAGAGCGTCAACGTGGTCTACGCGCAGGTCGTCCAGGAGATCGGCGCCGACAAGGTCGTCGAGGTCGCGCGGCGGATGGGGATCACCTCGGATCTGTCGCCCTTCCCCTCGATCGCGATCGGCGCCCAGGAAGTCTCGCCGCTGGAGATGGCAGCGGCGTACGCGCCGCTCGCCAACGGTGGCTACGCGGCGCCATCGGTCGCGATAACGAAGATCACCGACGCGAGCGGCAAGGTTCTGTTCGAGTGGAAGTACCAGAAGAAGCGGGTGCTCGAGCCTGGGGTGGTCGCGCTCGCCGTCGACGCGCTGAAAGGCGTCATCGAAAGCGGGACGGGCCGCCGCGAGCAACTGGGCCGCCCGGTCGCCGGGAAGACCGGCACCTCCGACGAGTACCACGACGCCTGGTTCGCCGGCTTCGTGCCGCAGATGGTGGGCGTCTCATGGGTCGGGTTCCCCAAGGCGCAGATCCCGATGTACCCGCCGAACACGCGGATCACCGTGGTCGGCGGCTCGTGGCCGGGGCAGATCTGGAAGCTCTTCATGCAAGGTGCGCTCAAGGGCGTGCCGCCGATCGATTTCCCGGTGAGTGAGACGTCGCTCATCCGCGTGACGATCGACTCCACACGCAATTGCTTGCCGAACCCGTTCACGCCTCCGGCGCTCATCGAGGAGCGCACCTTCATCAAAGGGACGGAGCCCAAGCAGCAGTGCACGGAGCCCTCGAGCGGCACGATCGTCGCCCCGAACGTGATCGGGAAGCCGAAGGCGGTGGCGATCGAGACGCTCGAAAAGGCCGGCTACATCGTCGCCTCGGCGGCCCGGTCGTGCCCGTCGTACCCGATCGGGTACGTCTGCGACCAGACGCCGGAGCCCGGTGCGGCCGGAAGCGTGGGCGCGCAAGCAACGATCTACGTCAGCGACGACAAGGCTGTGGCAACCGTGCCGATGGTCCTGGGCTTGACGATGGCGCAGGCCAAGTCGGCGCTGCAGAGCAAGGGGTTCGCCGTTGAGGTGGTGACGCTCGAGAACCCCGACGGCGACTACGGGGTTGCCGGCTGTCGCGACCCCAGCCAGTCGGGGAACGGTCGCGTGTGGCTCCAGACCTTCTGCGCCGGGGAGCAGCGCCCCAAAGGGTCGATCGTTCGCATCTACGTGAACCCGTAGGCCCTCGGTCCTGGATTTCAGATCGTCCGAAACGTCCCCTCGCCGCAAGCAAGCACACGCCCTTACACTCCGCGTCCCGGCGGCCGCGCACGGGCGTTGTAGGGAGCACCGCGTTGCGCAAGTTCGTCCTGATATTCGTCTCAACGGTCGCCCTGCTCGGCGTTCCGTCGGTCGCGCTCGCCGCGGAGGGGTCGCTCACTCTCCCGGCCGGATTCAAGGTGACCGAGCGCGAGCTCGTTGCTCCAGGGTTGATCCATTACCAACTCGTTCGGAGGAATCCGGCGACGGTGGTCAACGTCGCGTGGCAGGACGCCGGTGCGCCGGGCGAGTTCCGCGTGGTGCTTTCCAACGAGGCGGTCGCCGGCTACAAGCCCCGAGCAGAGCTCACCAGCGACATGTGCAAGCGCATCGCTTGCCTCATCGCCGTGAACGGCGACTTCTTCGCCGGCGAAGGCCAGCCCGTCGGAGCGGTGCTCTCGGAGGGACGGCTCATGCGCTCCCCGAACCCCAAGCACCACCAGCTCTCCCGGTCGGCGGACGGAACACTCGAGACGGGAACGCTTTCGTGGCGTGGAACTGTGGTTCCCACCGACCTCCAGCCCATCGAGCTCGACGGGGTGAACGTCACCCGAGAGGCTGAGGGGATGGTGCTGTACACGCCCTCGTTCGGCCCGTCGACGGAAACCAACGACTTCGGCGTTGAGCTCGTCCTGTCGGTCGTCCGCCCGGAGGGACCCATCCGCGTCGGACAGACGGCGGTCGTGGGACTCACCGAGCTGCGCCGCGCCGGCGACACATCCATCCCCCCGGAGGGTGCCGTCCTTTCCGGCCACGGGCGTGGGGCGCAGGCGCTCATCGCACTCTGGGATCGGCTCCAAGCGTCGGAGGTGAGCAGCGAAGCGCTGCTCAGGCTGGATGTGAAGCCGAGGGCTACCGACAGCATCGGCGGTTCGCCGATCCTCGTCCGCGATGGGCGCCGATGGTTCGCCGACGAGGACCGTGAGCTCTACCGGCTCCGACATCCCCGAACGATCGTGGGGTGGAACAGCGCCGGTGATCTCCTGCTGGTGACCGTGGACGGACGCCAGCCCGGGTACAGCGTCGGCATGACGATGGTCGAGGCGGCGCAGCTGATGATCGATCTGGGAGCCGAAGAAGCGATCAACCTCGACGGCGGCGGCTCCACGACCTTCGTCGTCGGCGGTTCGGTGATGAACCGGCCGAGCGATCGGGAGGTGCGCCGGGGCGGCGAGACGGCGGTCGTCGCGGTGCCTCGCTCGAGCGATGTGGTGGTCGGCAGCGTCGAGCGGCCGGTGGCCGTAGCGCTCGCTCTCGTGGGACCCGGATCCGGCTTTCCGGTCGCTCCGATACTCGAGACTGCGAACCTATCGATCCCGCTGTCGTCGGGTAGCAGCATCTCGCGACCGACCCTGGTGCTGGGACCCGACGTCGCCCGACAAGACACCGGGCCTATCCTGCTCACGCTGATGACGGTGTCGGCCGGCGCGGTGGCCGTCCGCCGCCGGAAGCTCGCCGCGTAGCCGAGAAGCCGGATCAAGGAACGGAGCCGCCCACAGGGCGGCTCCGTTCCTTCTGGAGAAGCGATCTACGGCGCGCAGTCGTTGATGTCGTCGTTCCCGTCGGCGTGGCTGAGGTCGTGATTGCCCTCGGCGTCGCCGCACGCGACCGGCGTGCCGGACTCGCTGTTGATGCCGAGCCACCCTCCCGCTTGCGCAGGGCTGTTGTCCATGTCGCCGTCGGCTCCCACGTAGCCGCTCTGGCCGGCCGGGTCCCCTGCGGCCATCACCCTGCCCTGAAGCGGGGCCGGAGAGTCGTTGCCGCTGCAAACCTCGACTCCACCGGCGCCGACGAACACGTCGAGCCCGCCGACGTTGGTGTTGGAACCGCACTGCACGTCGTTCGTGTAGTGCGTGCTGGCTGTGGATCCGGACGGGCACTGACCGGATACGTCGTGGGTCGTGACCCCGGCTCCGTCGGTGCAGTCCTGATGGTGTTCCGTTGAGCCGCCTGGGCCATCGGCGTTGGCGGCGAACCCCGCCAAGCCGAAGACCGCTACGACGGCAACGAAGAGTATGAGCACGGACTTCTTCACCGCGTCTCCTTCCCCTGGTCGGGAGCGCTCCCCGGCGCCCGCCGGCCTCAGACCGGCAGACCAAGCGATTCGCCGTAATCAACCGATTTCCTCCCGAATCTGGAGGAAACGATTTATTTCCTTCGGGGAGGGCGAGCGCCGGAGCCGACACCCGGCGCCAGGGTCTTTGTGGGTCCGCTGGAAACCCACGGGCTCCCGGTGAGAGAGAACCGCCATGGTCGGCCGTCTTGGGTGGCGCCCAGCCCGATCCTGGGCCCTCGCGCGACGGCCTCTTCGGGAAGACGCTCCCCCGCGCAGATCAGGAGCGGCGGGCGCGTAAGCTCCAGCCGGTTGTGCTCGCGGTTGAGGCCGAACGACTGGGTGAGCCGGCCGGGGCCGCGCGCCAGATCGCGGTCCCTGTTCACCCCGCCGCGGCGGAGCCGCATCAGCTCGATGCCGTCGATCGGCTCGACGGCGCGGAGCAGCACCGCGCCCGGGATACCCGGCGTGTGCGCGACGGCGTTCAGGCAGAAGTGCATGCCGTAGGTGAAGTAGACGTACGCCCGGCCGGGTTCTTCGAACATCGGCGAGTTCCGCGGCGTCTGGCCCCTCGAAGCGTGCGAACCGGGATCGTCGTGCATGTAGGCCTCGGCCTCGACGATGGAGCCGACCGTCCGGCCGTCGGGCGAGTCGTGCACGAGGAGGCAGCCGATCAGATCTCTGGCCACATCGAGCGTCGAGCGCTCGAAGAACGAGCGAACCAGCGGCCGCAACGGCAGCCGGGAAGCGTGCTTCGTCATCGAGTCTTCCCGCGCTTGCGGGCAACGAAGGCTTCAAGCTGCTTCAGCGGCTTCGCGTTGAGCACGTCGGCTTTCTGCGCCCATCCGCGCTGTGCCGTCGCGACCCCGTAGCGGATACCGGCGAGATGTCCGACGGCGTGCGAGTCGGTGTCGATCGAAACGGTCGCACCGGCGCCGATCGCCCAGCGGACGTGCTCGTCGCGCAGGTCGAGGCGGTCCGGGTACGAGTTGCACTCGATCGCCGTGCCGGTACGCGCGGCGGCGGCGAACACCGCCTCGGCGTCGAACTCGTACGGGAGGCGCGAGCCGATCTTGCGGCCGGTCGGGTGGCCGATGATGTGCACGTTCGGGTTCTCCATCGCGGTGATGATGCGCTTGGTCATCTCCTCACGGCTGAGGTTGAAGTACGAGTGCACGCTCGCGACCGTGATGTCGAAACCTGAGAGGAACTCCGCGTCGTAATCGACCTGTCCATGCTGATCGATGTTCAGCTCGGTGCCGTGGAGGATGGTCATCTTCGGGTACTTCCCTTGCAGCTTTGCGATCTTCGCGCGTTGCGCGAGTACGTTCTCGCGGCTCATCCCGCTCATGTAGAGGTGCTCGGCGTGATCGGTGACCGCGTAATAGCTGTACCCGCGGGCCGCCGCGGTCGCGAGCATGTCCTCGAGGGTCGCCTGACCGTCCGTGAGGTTGGTGTGCGTGTGGAGGTCGCCCTTGATGTCCCCGAGCTCGATGAGCGTCGGAAGCTCGCCGGCGATGGCGGCCTCGACCTCACCCGCGTCCTCGCGGAGCGTCGGCGGGATCCACGGCAGGCCGAGCTTCGCGTAGACGGCTTCTTCGGTCTTCGCGGCCATGCGCTTGTTGGTCTTGGTCGCGAACAGGCCGTACTCGGAGAGCTTCCAGCCTCGCTTCACGGCCATCTCGCGGATCTTGATGTTGTGCGCTTTCGAGCCGGTGAAGTAGATCAGCGCGGCCCCCCAGGCCTCGTGCGGCACGACCCGGAGGTCGACCTGGACCCCCTTGAGCGTGATCACGCTCATCTTGGTGTCGCCGCGGGCGATCGTCCGGCCGACCATCGGCAGTTCGTCGAACGCGTTCATCACCGCCTCGCCGTCGGTCGAAGCGGCAAGGATGTCGACGTCGCCGATCGTCTCGCGCATCCGGCGGAGGGACCCGCAGTAGGTCACTTCTTGGACGGCCCTGCACTCGGCGAGGCCGGCGACCAGCTCCTCTGCCAGCGCGAGGGCCACGTTGAGCTGGACCCGGTCGCCATGCTGACGGAACTGCTCGATATTGCGGGCGAGCGTCTCTTCCGTCTTTGTGCCCAGCCCCTTGATCGAGCGGAGCTTGTGCTCGCCGATCGCGTTCGACAGCTCGTCGATCGTGGTGATCCCGAGCTCCTGGTTGAGCAGAACCGCTTTCTTGGGGCCGAGACCGGGGATGCGAGTCAGCTCGCGGACGCCCGGCGGGACCAGCTCCCGCAGGTCCTCGAGCTCGTGGAGCGAAGCCTTGTCGACGTACTCCCGGATCCGCGCGGCCATGCTCTTGCCGATGGTCGGGATCGCCTGGAGGGCCTTCTCGTCGAGGGTCGCAACGTCCTTCGGATGGGCGCCGAGGGCCGCGGCCGCTTTCTCGTACGAGCGGGCGCGGAAGGGGTCGCCCCCCGAGATGCGGATGAGGTCGGCCCACTCGTTGAAGAGCTCCTCGAGCTCCTCGTTCGTCTTCGGCACGAACAGAGATTCTACGTATCCCGCCCTCTATCGTTGGACAGGAGCATCACCCCTTGCGCCGGCACTCGCCCACCGCCAAGGAGTGCTCAACATAGGCTGTCCGGGTTGCACCAGTCGACACGGCGCTCGGTTACCGCGGACGCTTGGCCCGGGTTGGGGTAAGTGTAGGCGCTGGTTGTGATGTGGGTTGGTGCCGATCCGGGATTTAGCGACCATGCGCCGAAGGTTGCTGCTGTATGGCCTGAATGGACGTGTGGTCCAGTCCACCCGCAAGTGTCACCAGAAGCATTGCGCTGGGCGGTGCTCTGTGCTTGCCCTATCTCATTCCTGCAGCCGATACCCGTGGAGTTCCCAGAACACGCGTGGCCCCCAGAACCATCCCAGTTTGAGTGACGATAATTCATGCGGCCCAAGATCCGAGACTGATCGGTGTAATCCTTAAGCACGGCGCGCATGCGGGCACACTGAGGAGCAATCACATTTGACTGGTAGTACCCGACCCAAAGGATAGATTGAGTTGTGGCCGAATCTCTGTACAGGAACGCGTTGAACTAGACGTTCCTTCCTACTCCGCAACAGGTTCCGCTTCCATCTTCGTCGTCCCAGTCGATGCCATTCTCAGGGGAATGATATCCCTGATTCATGTGAGCATCGCCGTCCGCACTCCCGACCGGGGGCTTCATTAACGCCCAGCGAGTATGAGTAGCGAGCGCTGGCTCGGGCAGGAAACCTATGACAAAGAGCGCGACAAGAAGCACGCTTGTACGCTGGCGTCGTAGCATCCCCAGCCCCCCGATCGGCCTTATGAAAGATCTTGCACTAGCGACTCCGCAATCTTCGTGAGCTCCGACAGAGTCAGGTCGTGTCCTGCAAGCTGAATCGTGCCTCCAGACTTCTCGAGCACGACGATGTGACAGTCCCCATAACCATCTTGGGTGTACGGAGGAATGATCACGGCTTCGTGGCCGGCGATCGTGCCAGTCGTGACCCGCTTTTGAGAAAAGTTACCGGAGAGATACCGGTGCGAGATTCGCGCAATCGATACCTCAGCGCCGCCGTCGATAAGAAACTCTCGATGGACACCAAACGCTGCATCGTTCCCGCAGGTGCTTCCGGCCGGGTACGTCCAATCGAAGGTGCCAGGCGGTAGGTAAGAAGGCGGATCGAACCAGTAAGAACTCGCTCGGAGAATGGGCTCGTCCCGGGGGTTACCAATCGCCTTAACCTCTTCCTTGGGGCAGGGATACAAGGACACCTGTTTGAGATCCGGATACTCCGCAACGAAAACGCCCCCCGCCCATCCACTGAACCTAGGTTCAGCAAGATCCGCTTGCTGAGCGTTAACGCCGACCTGGTGATCTGAGTTCGTGTCCAACGGCGTATCCCATCGCCCTACAGTGAGTCTGACGGGCGGTTCCCGGTATATCGGATACTCATCAGACTCTAAATCGGGAGTGACCGTGGGGTAAGCTGAAAGCGCCACATTGGGCGACTCTGCTGCCACCGGGCCCGAGGATGGCTGACCGCATGCCGATAAAATCCCAAGCCATAGGGTAATGAGTGGGGGCAGCGACCGAACGCCTTGCTTCGATCTAGGATTTACCCTAAGCAAGGAATGCAACATAGCCGTAACAAAGTATATTCCTATTGAGTAAAGGTCAATGCCCTGCTAGGGAGCCGACCGAAAGTCGATTCAGCTTCCTGAGCTGGGTGAGCCGGGTCTCATGCCCAGCCGGGAAAAACGCGTTCCAATCAGCGGGCAGGGAACGGGTGGCCCCCCGAGATGCGGATGAGGTCGGCCCACTCGTTGAAGAGCTCCTCGAGCTCCTCGTTCGTCTTCGGCACGAGGACAGATTCTACGGGTCTCGTGCGACGCTGCCCGCGGTGCCCGGCGTTCGAGATCTATCCCAGCAAGGCGCGCATGCCGGCCGCGTCGGATTCGATCGCTGCGGCGATCGCTTCGAGCGCGTGCGCTCGTGCGCGGAGCTTGCTCGCGGCGTGCGCCTCGGCGTTGAGCTGCGTGAAGCGTTCCGCGGCAGACCGAGCGACCTCGTCGACCCGCTCCATCGGCACCACCTGGTCGAGGAAGCCGGCGTCCACGGCGCCGTCGGGGGTGAACGTCTCGGCGAGGATGACCGCGCGGTTGAAGGCGGCCGGCGTGAGCCGCTGCCGACAGACCTCGACCGCCGCGTGCGGCATCGTGAGCCCGATCGCGACCTCGTTCGCGACGATGCGGAACTCGCCGGTCGTGCCGATCCGGTGGTCGCCGGAAAGGAGCAGGAAGGCGCCCATCGCGACGGCGTGACCCGTGCAGGCGATCACGACCGGCCTCGGGAAGCTGAGGATCTTGTGCGCAAGGCGGAAGCCGCCCACGATCATCTCGACGGTCTCGACGCCTCCGCCGCGGAGAACCTTGAGGTCGAAGCCCGCCGAGAACGTCTCCTTGCGGCCGCGGAGGATCACGGCGGAGGCGCCGTCGCGGGCGCGCTCGAACGCGGCGTCGATCGCCGCGAGCATCGTCGGCGACAGGGCGTTGACCTTGCCGTCGTCCATCGCGATGGTCGCGACCGAACCCTCGAGCGTGTAGGAGACGATCTCATCCATGGCAACCCCGCGTCCGTCGCCGGAAGGCTAGCATCATGGGGATGGCGGCGAAGAACGAAGAGATGGTGGCGCTCGACGGCCGCGAGGTCCGGATCACGAGCCCGAGCAAGGTGTACTTCCCGGAGCGCGGGGAGACGAAGCTCGACGTCGTGAAGCACTACGCGCGCTTCGCGGAGCCGCTGATGCGCACGATGGGCGGCCGTCCGCTGCTCCTCCAGCGGTTCCCCGAGGGCGCCGGCGGGCCGTCCTTCTACCAGAAGCGGATCCCCGAATCGGCGCCGTCCTGGCTCGAGACGACCACGGTCTCCACGCCGAACGGGACCGAGTCGCGCGCACTGGTGGCGGCCGACCTCGCCCACATCGCCTGGGCGGTCAACATGGGGTGCCTCGGGTTCCACGTGTGGCCGTACCTCGCGGCCGAGCCCGAGTTCACCGACGAGCTCCGGCTCGACCTCGATCCCCAGCCGGGCACCGACTTCACGCACATCCGCGCGGCCGCGGGTGAGCTCCGGGCCTTGCTCGACGAACTCGGCGTCGTCGGATATCCGAAGACGACCGGCAACCGTGGCTTGCACGTCTACGTCCGGCTCGAACGCCGGTGGGACTCCTACCAGGTCCGGTCGGCGGCGGTGGCGGTCGCGCGAGAGCTCGAGCGGCGGCGTCCTGAGCTGATCACCGCCGAGTGGTGGAAGGAGGACCGAGGCGAGCGTGTGTTCATCGACTACAACCAGAACGCGCCGCACAAGACCGTCTTCGGCGCCTGGTGCGTGCGCGCACGGCCCGGCGCGCAGGTGTCCACGCCGCTGCACTGGGACGAGATCGACGCGATCCACCCGGACGAGCTCACGATCGCGACGCTGCCCGAGCGCTTCCCCGGCGGCGAGGATCCCTGGGAAGGGATGAACGAGAACCCACGATCGCTCGAGCCATTCCTCGCGATGCACGATCGCGACCGTGCCGACGGGCTCATGGACGCGCCGTGGCCGCCGGTGTATCCGAAGCAGCCGGACGAGCCGCCGCGGGTTTCGCGCAGCCGCGCGAAGAAGGGCTGAGCAGGAGCTACTTCGGGAAGATCGCGCGTACCGCGTCGGGGAGCTCGCGGTGGAGCGCGGACAGCTCGGACTTCTTCGCGGCCTGCGGCGAGCTTCCGTTCGATACGAGCTTCCCCACCACCTCGTGCGCGTCGCGGAACGGTACTCCACGGCGGACGAGCTCCTCGGCGAGGGCGGTGGCCTTCAGCGTCCAGTCGGACGCGGCCTCCGCCATGCGGTCGGTTCGGAAGCGTAGCGTCCCGATCATGCCGTCGAGCGCGCTCACCACCCCGGCGAGCGCGTCGGCCGTGTCGAACACCGGCTCCTTGTCCTCCTGGAGGTCGCGGTTGTACGCGAGCGGGAGTCCCTTGAGCGTGGCGAGGAGCCCGGTCAGGTTCCCGATCAGCCGGCCGGACCTCCCGCGGACGAGCTCGGCCACGTCCGGGTTCTTCTTCTGCGGCATCAGGCTCGAGCCGGTCGCGAACGAGTCGTCGAGCTCCGCGAAGCCGAACTCCGTGGTGGTCCAGAGTACGATCTCCTCAGCGAGCCGCGACAGGTGGACGCCGCAGATCGCTGCGGCCGCGAGGAACTCGGCGGCGAAGTCGCGTGCCGAGACCGCGTCGAGCGTGTTCCAGATCACGGCGGCGAAGCCGAGGTCCTGAGCGGTGGCGTCCCGGTCGATGGGCAGCGTGGTCCCGGCCAGCGCCGCGGCGCCGAGCGGCGACGCATCGGCACGGTCACCGGCGTCGGCCATCCGGTCGGCGTCGCGCGCCAGAGCGTCGGCGTGCGCGTCGAGGTGGTCGGCGAGCCGGACCGGCTGGGCGCGCTGTAGGTGGGTGTAGCCGGGCAGCACCGCGTCGGGATGGCGCGCGGAGGTCGAGCGAAGCGTCTCGATCAGCCCGCCGAGCCGGGCGGTGATGTCCCCGATCGCGTCGATCACCCACAGCCGGAACGCGGCGGCGATGCGGTCGTTGCGCGATAGGCCGGCGCGGACCTTCCCGGCTACGTCGGGGAGCCGCTCGAGCAGCGCGCGCTCGACGACCGAGTGGATGTCTTCGTCGGCCGGCGAGACGGCGAACTCGCCGGAGGCGATGTCTTCGGCGATGTCTTTCAGCGCGTCGGCGACCCGGCCGGCTTCGTCCTCTTGGACGATCCCGGCGCGCGCGAGCGCGCGCGTGTGGGCCGCGAGCACCGCGCAGTCGAGGTGGACCAGGCGCACGTCGAAGCCGATCGAAGTCGTGAAGGCGATCGCCTCGGCCGCGGGGTCCTTGGAGAACCGTCCGCCCCAGAGCCGCGTCACTCGTCCGTTCCTTGCTGCTCGGCCCAGACCTTGACCGGCAAGCCCCAAAGCTTCACGAAGCCGGCCGCGGCTTGGTGATCGAAGGCGTCGCCGGACTCGTAGGTGGCGAGGCCGTGGGTGTACAGCGGCTTCTCGGCGCGGCGTCCTTCGATCGTCGCGGTCCCCTTATGCAGCCGGATGCGAACCTCGCCGGTGACGTGCTCCTGCGAGGACTCGATGAAGGCGTCGAGCGCGTTGCGCAGCGGCGAGAACCAGAGCCCGTTGTAGACGAGCTCCGCGTAGGTCGGCTCGAGGTGGCGCTTGAACGCGCCCAGGCCGCGCTCGAGGGTCAGGTCCTCGAGGTCGCGGTGGGCGGCGATCAGCGTCAGCGCGGCGGGGACCTCGTAGATCTCGCGGCTCTTGATGCCCACCAGGCGGTCCTCGATCATGTCGATCCGTCCGACGCCGTGCGCGCCGGCGCGCTCCCCCATCCGGGTGATCAGGTCGGCGAGACCGACGGCAGAACCGTCGAGCGACACGGGGGCCCCGCGCTCGAAGCCGATCACAAGGTGCTCGGGCTCATCCGGAGTGTCGGCGATCTCCCGGGTCCAGGCGAACGCGTCGGCCGGCGGCGTCTCCCATGGATCCTCGATCACCCCGCACTCGATCGTGCGGCCCCACAGGTTCTCGTCGATCGAGTACGGGCTCGAGCGCGTGACGGGGATGGGGATGCCGCGCTCCTCGGCGTAGGCGATCGCCGCGTCGCGCGTAAGGCCGGCGTCGCGCACCGGCGCCACGACCTCGAGGTCGGGGGCGAGCGCAGCGGCCGAGACTTCGAAGCGGACCTGATCGTTGCCTTTACCGGTGCACCCGTGTGCGACGGCGTTCGCGCCGAGCTCGCGCGCGGTGCGCACGAGATGCCGGACGATCAACGGGCGCGACAGCGCCGAGACGAGCGGGTACTTGCCCATGTAGAGCGCGTTAGCGCGAAGGGCACGCAGGGCGAAGTCGCGAGCGAACTCCTCGCGGGCGTCGACGACGATCGTCCGTGTGGCGCCGCACTCCCGGCCGCGCTCGATCAGCGCCTCGTGGTCGACGCCCTGACCGACGTCGACGGCGAGGGCGACGACCTCGAACCCGAACTTGTCCTGCAGCCATCCGATCGCCACCGACGTGTCGAGGCCACCGGAGTACGCCAGGACGCAACGACTCTGCGCCACTACGAACCTCCTTCGGAGCGGATCTCCGCGAACTGGCCGGCCAGCGCTCGCAGCCGACGGGCCACGGTCTGTCCGCGGACGCCGTCGCGGCATACGACCATGATCGTGTCGTCTCCCGCGACGGTACCGATCACGTCTTTGAGCCCCACGCTGTCGAGCGCCCGGGCGACCGCGTTCGCGCCTCCGGGAGGCGTCTTGATCACGACGAGGCTCGCTGAGGCTTCGACCTCGAGCATGAATTCCTGGAGCATGTGCCGGAGCCAGTTCTCGCCGGAGGGCGGCTCCTCGGGGAGGCGGTACACGACGCGTCCGTTCTCGCGCGTCCGGATCGCGCCGAGCTCCTCGAGATCGCGCGACAGCGTCGCTTGCGTGACCTGCTCCCCGTGCCTGCGCAGGAGGCGCGCAAGCTCATCCTGACTCGACACCGGCTGCCGGCGCAGCAGCTGAACGATGCGGCGCTGCCTCTGCGCTTTCATCGGAGCAGCCACTCCATCAGCGCCTTCTGCGTGTGGAGCCGGTTCTCCGCCTGATCCCACACGACCGAACGCGGCCCGTCGATGACCTCGTCGGCGATCTCCTCGCCGCGGTG
Organism: Actinomycetota bacterium; assembly: GCA_040905475.1. NCBI lineage: Bacteria > Bacillati > Actinomycetota > Actinomycetota bacterium. Next base: position 12,236 of record JBBDRM010000094.1, on the reverse strand, counting down.
GGCGGGCAGGCAGTGCATGACGATCGCGCCGTCGGCCGCGCGGGCGGCCAGGACCGAGTTCACCTGATAGGGCGCGAAGATCAGCCGCCGCTCCTCGGCCTCCCGCTCCTGACCCATGCTGGCCCACACGTCGGTGTAGATGACGTCGGTGCCGGTCACTGCGGCCACGGCGTCGGTGGTCACCTCGACGCTGCCGCCGGTCGACTCGGCGATGATCGCGGCGCGCTTGGCCATCTGCGGGATCGGCTCGTAACCGGGAGGCGTCGCGACGACGACGTCCATGCCGGCCAGGGCACCGGCGAGGAGGAGGGAATGCGCGACGTTGTTCCCGTCGCCGACGTAGGTCAGCCGCACGCCCTTCAGCTTCCCCTTCTTCTCGCGGATCGTGAGGAGATCCGCAAGCGCCTGACAGGGATGCTCGAGGTCGGACAGCGCGTTGATCACCGGGATCGAGGCGGCATCGGCGAGGCGCTCCAGTCGCTCCTGCTCGAAGGTCCGCACCACGACCCCGTGGACATAGCGCGATAGCACCCGGCCGGTGTCCTCGATCGTTTCGCCGCGGCCGAGCTGGAGCTCCGCGCTCGACAGCGGAAGCGGATGCGCTCCCAGCTCCGCGATACCGACCTCGAAGGAGATGCGCGTCCGGGTCGAAGGCTTCTCGAACACCATCGCGATGGTCTTCCCGGCCAGCACCTTCGTCGGCGTCCGGTCGGCTTTCATCGCCGCGGCCCGGTCGAGCAGGTGCGCGAGCTCGTCTGCGTCGAGATCGTCGATGGAGATGAAGTCGCGCTCGGTCATTTGACTCCTTTCCCGGCCAGGAGATCCGCGACGCGCTTCGTGAGCTCCTCGGGGTCGAACGGCTTCGGGATCACGTTGTTCCGGCCTACGAGCCCGTCGAACGCAGCGTGCGCGTCGGCGCGTCCGGTGACGATGAGCACCGGAACGTTCGCCAGATCGGCTCGCGAGCGCATCTCCTCCAACACCCGCTCGCCGTCCACGTTGGGCATCATGATGTCGAGGATGATGATCGAGGGATGACGGATCTCCGCCTTCAGGAGGCCCTCGAGCCCGTCCTTGGCGGTCATCGTGTCGTAGCCCTCGGTCTCCATCAAGACCTTGAGGAGGCCTTGAACCGTCGGGTCGTCTTCGACGATGAGGATCAGCGGCGGCGGGCTCACCGTGCACCTCGAAGGCTCACGACATACTCCGAAACGGCTTTGATCTGTTGCTCGCTTAGGAAACCCTCGAACTTCGGCATACCGGCGAGCCGCTTCCCGTTGGTCACCCTGGCGATGACCTCCTCCAGAGACAGCCCCGCACCCGTTCCTGAGACCAACGACGGGCCCCGGATTCCGGCGCCGTCGATGCCGTGGCATCCCGCGCAGTTCGCTTCGACGTACAGGGTCCGACCCTCCAGCGAGGTCGGGTTCGCTTGCGGCTCACCCGGCAACTTGTTGGCGCCGACCAGGCGTCCTATCCCGATGAGCGCGCCCAGGCCGAGTACGGCGCTCAGCACGAACGCCAGGACCCACGCCTTGACCGACCCTCGCTCGCTCACGGCGCCACCTGCGAGATGGCCTCGGCGAGCACGTCGACCGCCTGGTCGACGTCGGCTTCGGAGACGATCAGGGGTGGGGACATGCGTACGGTGTCGGGCCGGACGTTGTTGACCAGCAGGCCGCGGTCCCGCGCGGCGTCGACCACATCCTTGGACCATTCACCGGCCAGTTGCACGCCGACGAGCAGTCCTACCCCTCGCACGTCGACGACCGCCGGCGTGTCGGCGAACCTGTCCCGCAACCGGGAGGCGAGTCGCTCCCCCATCCGCGCGCTGTTGGAGACCAGACCCTCGCTCTCGATCACGTCGAGCACTGCGAGCGCGGCCGCGCACGGCACCGGGCCGCCGCCGAAGGTCGTCGCATGGTCGCCCGGACGGAACGCGTCGGCGACGTCCTCCCGCGCCACGCACGCGCCGATCGGAAGGCCTCCGCCCAGCGCCTTCGCGAGCGTCACGACGTCGGGCACGACGCCGGAGTGCTGGAACCCGAACCAGCGCCCGGTGCGTCCGAGTCCGGTCTGCACCTCGTCGAAAAGGAGCAGGATCCCCCGCTCGTCGCAGAGCTCGCGCGCGGCCTTGAGATATTCGGGTGTCGCCGGAACGATGCCGCCCTCGCCCTGCACGACCTCGAGCAGCAACGCGCCGATGTCGTCTTTGAGAGCGGCCTCGAGCGCTTCGGCGTCGTTCAGCGGCACGTGATGCACGAGCTCGGACGGCAGCGGCGCGAACGGCTCATGTTTCGCCGGCTGCCCGGTCGTCGCCAGCGTCGCGACGGTGCGGCCGTGGAACGAGCCGAGGGCCGCCACGACGCCGGTGCGATCCGGCCGCCCGTTCTCGCGCTGCCAGCGTCGCGCGAGCTTCATCGCGCACTCGTTGGCCTCCGCGCCGGAGTTGCCGAAGAACACCCGGCCCCACCCCAGGAGCCCGTGCAAGCGTTCGGCGAGCGCGATCTGCGGCTCGGTGAAGTAGAGGTTGGAGACGTGCGTCAGCGTGCCGCTCTGCTCACGCACCGCCTCGACCACCTTCGGGTGAGAGTGCCCCACGCTCATCACGGCGATCCCGGCCACGAAGTCGAGATACTCGCGGCCGTCCACGTCCCAGAGGCGCACGCCCTCACCCCGCGCGAACGCGACCGGTTGCCGGCCGTAGACGCGCATGTGGTAGCGAGACTCTGCCTCGCGGATCTGCTCGAAGGTCACGACCGCCATCCTCTCACGCCGTCACCATCGTGCCGACACCCGAGTCGGTGAAGATCTCGAGCAGGAGCGCGTGCTCCATGCGCCCGTCGAGGATCGTGACGCGTGGAACCCCGCCCTTGATGGCGTCCAGGGCAGAGTCGATCTTCGGGATCATGCCCTCGCCGACGGCCCCCGTCGCCTTGAGCTCGGCGGCCCGATCGGCGGATAGCTGCCCGATCAGCTCGCCCTGCGAGCCGAGGATGCCGGCAACGTTCGTGAGATAGACGAGCTTGTCGGCGCCGAGGGCCTCGGCGACGGCCGCGGCGACCTCGTCGGCGTTGACGTTGTGGGGCTGGCCCTTGGGATCCACGCCGAGCGACGCGATCACCGGGATGAAGTCGCGCAGCAGGTCGGTCAGGATCCCGGGATTGACCCGCTCGACGTCGCCGACGAAACCGAGATCGCCGGCCGGGTGCTTCTTGCGACGGACCGAGATCAGGTTCCCGTCCTCGCCCGAAAGCCCCGCCGCGAGCGTGCCGTGCCGGTTGATCAGCGAGACGATGTCCTTGTTGATGACCCCGACGAGCACCATCCGCACGACCTCGAGGTCGGCGGCGGTCGTAACGCGGTACCCGCCGACGAAGGACGGCTCGCCGCCGAGGCGCTTGATGTGCGCTGAGATCTGCGGGCCGCCGCCGTGGACCACGACCGGATTCATCCCGACGTAGCGCATAAGAACGATGTCGTTCGCGAATGAGGCGCGGAGCGCCGGATCCTCCATCGCCGCGCCGCCGTACTTCACCACGACCGTCCGGCCGTGGTAGCGCTTGATGTAGGGCAGCGCCTCCATCAAGATGCGCGCCTTGCCCGTCGCGTCGAGCGTCACGTCGAGTACTCCGCGTTGATGCGGACGTACTCAGGTGAGAGATCGTTCGTCAACACCGTGGTCGACGTGTCGCCGCGGTTCAGGTCGATCAGCACCTCGACCTCACGCTCGAGCAGCACGGCGCGCGCCTTGTCACGATCGCCGGGGCCGGGGGCTCCGCCCTTCGCGAGCAGTTCGCCACCGAGCCAAACGTCGACGACGTGCGGGTCGAACGGGATGCGGGTGGTGCCGAGCGCGGCGAGCACGCGGCCCCAGTTCGGGTCTGCGCCGTGCAGCGCGCAGCGGAGCAGGACCGAATCGGCGATCCGCAGCGCCGCCTCGCGCGCCTCACGATCGTTGACGGCTCCCCTGACCGTGACGGCCACGACCTTCGTCGCCCCCTCGCCGTCCTCCACGATCTGGCGAGCGAGCGAGCGGCAAACCTCGGCGACGCCGGCTTCGAACGCTTGGAGCTCGGGGTGGGACGCCGTCAGCGGCTCGCCGCCGCCGGCGCCGTTCGCGAGGAAGAGGACGCAGTCGTTCGTGGAGCGACACCCGTCGACCGAGATCAGGTTGAAGCTCGATGCGGTCGCCCGCTGCAACGCCTGCGCAAGGACTCCCCGGTCCGCCGGCGCGTCGGTTGCCAGGAAGCACAGCATCGTGGCCATCTCGGGAGCGATCATGCCGGCGCCCTTGGCGATGCCGACGATCGAGCCGCCGGGAACCTCGGCCGCCGCCGTCTTGGGCCGGGTGTCGGTCGTCATGATCGCGCCGGCCAGCGCGTCGAGCCCACCGGGAGCGAGCGCATCCACAGCAGCCGCGATCCCCGCCCGGGTCTTGGCCATGTCCATCGGAACGCCGATGACGCCGGTCGACGCGACCAGGATCTGCTGTTCCTTGGTCTTGAGCAGGGCCGCCGCTTCCTTCGCCATAGCGCGCGCGTCCTTCAGCCCTTGCGAGCCGGTGCAGGTGTTGGCGTTGCCGGCGTTCACCACAACGGCGCGGGCGGAACCCCTCCGCACGTGCCGCTTCGTGACCTCGATGGGCGCGGCTTGCACCCGGTTGGTCGTGAACACACCGACGGCCAGGGCCGGCAGGTCGGACACCAGCAGGCCGACATCCGGACGGCCGGAAGCCTTGAGCCCGGCCGCTACGCCGCTCGCGCGGAACCCCTGCGGAAGGTTCACGGGAACAAGCCCTCGGCCGTCAGCCCGAGCGTTTCCGGCAATCCCAGCATCAGATTCGCGTTCTGGATCGCCTGGCCGGCGGCGCCTTTCCCGAGGTTGTCGATCGCCGCGATCGCGATCGCCCGTCCCGTGCGCACGTCTGCGGTCGCCCATACATGGCAAGCGTTGGAGCCGAGGGTGTACTTCGTCTCGGGCGGCGCAGGAGTGGCACGGACGAAGGGTTCGCTCGCGTAGAACGTCGCCGGTGCCTGCGCGACCGCGACGGGATCGACACCCGGTGCCAGCCCCGCGAAGCAGGTCGCGAGCAGCCCGCGCGGCATGGGAACCAGATGCGGCACGAACGACACGTTCACGTGTTCCCCGGCCAGGCGCGAGAGCTCTTGCTCGATCTCCGGAGTGTGTTTGTGGCCGGTGACTGTGTAGGCCTTGAAGCTCGCGTCGACGTTCGCGAAGTGCACGCCGGGGCTCAAACCGCGGCCCGCACCGGAAACGCCTGAGGCGGCGCTGACGACGATCGACGCCGGATCGATCAGGCGTCCCGTCACCAGCGGCGCGAGTGCGAGAAGCGCTGCCGTCGGGTAGCAGCCCGGATTCGCGACCGCCTGGCCACCGACGATCTCCTGGCGGTGGAGCTCCGGAAGGCCGTACGCCCACTTCCCGAGCCACTCGGGCGCGGTGTGAGCAGAGCCGAACCACTCCCGATACGCGTGCGGGTCCTCGAGCCGGAAGTCGGCCGACAGGTCGACGACCCTGACTCCGGCCTCGGCGATCCGGGCGCCGAGCTCCATCGAGGCACCGTGCGGAAGGGCCAGGAACACGAGATCCAGATCGGTGAGCTTGGCGGGGTCGAGCTCGTCGTAGGACCGGCCGGCGTAGGCGACGAGGTTCGGGTAAACCGACGCGACGTCCTTCCCGGCGAACTCGCGCGACGTGACGACCACGGGCTCGAGGCCGGGGTGGGCCGCCAAGAGCCGCAACAGCTCCGCCCCCGTGTACCCGGAAGCGCCGACCACCCCAACCCGGAAGGACATGTGGAGCAATATATACGACAGGATGAATATTTATTCAAGCGGGATCGGGCTCGTGTCCGTGCGGCCGTAAACGGCGATCCGGGTGGCTACTCGCGCGCCAATGCGTGGGCCACGGCCACGATCGCGGCGGCGTAGAGGATGATCGCGATGAACAGCACGGCCTTCCACCTCCCCCTGCCGCCTGCTCAGAGGCGACCCCCACGGATGACGCGGTGACGAAACCACCCAAATGGTGTCACCACAAGGGGTGTAAGGTCAACCGCGCATCGCGTCGGTCGTCCGGTTCGTCGCTTTAGCGGACGACCCAGCCGGCCGTGCCGACCGCGGCTCCGATCGCCGCCATGACCTCAGCGACCTCGGCGTCGGTCAGCGTCCGCTCGGGATGACGGAACGAGATTGAGAAGGCCAAGCTGACCTTCCCAGGCCGGCCGAACTCCTCTCCCGGGTACACGTCGAAGACGTCCACGGCCTCCAGCAGGTCGCCGGCGGCGTCGCGGATGACGGCCTCGACCTCGGCGGCGGGGGCGGTCTCCGACACGACGAGCGCCAGGTCGCGCGTGACGGCCGGGAAGCGGGGCAGGTCTCCCGGCGCTGAGGTGCGAGCCGCGGCGATCAGCGGCACGAGGAGGAGCTCTCCCACCCCGACGCGCGCGGGAAGGTCCAGTGTTCGAGCCGCACGTGGATGAAGCTCGGCCACGAGCCCGATCTCGGCGCCGCCGAGCAGGATGCGTGCAGCCCGGCCGGGGTGCATCGGCGCCGGCTCGGACACCTCGACCTCGACGCCCTCGATGCCGAGGCCCTCGACCACGCGGGCGAGTACGCCTTTGGCGTCGTAGAAGTCGAAGTCCCGATGCGGCCGGTGCCACGACGTCGGAACCGGTCCCGTCTGAAGCCAGGCAACACGCAAGTGCTCGGTGGGGAGCTCCTGGTCGGAAGGCGCGAATGTGTTCCCGATCTCGAACACCGTCACGGTCGTGTTCCGGCGCGCGAGATTCTTCGACGCGACCAGCAACAACCCCGGGATCAGCGACGGCCGCAGAACCGATTCCTCTTCGGACAACGGGTTCGCGAGCACGAGCGTGTTCCGCCAGGGATGATCGGGGGGGAGCTCGAGCCGGTCGGGCAATGAGGGCGGCAGCATCGAAAGCGTCTGCGCCTCGGAAAGCCCCGAGCCGAGCATGAGCCGCCTGATCAGCCGGCGAAGGGTTTGCTCCGGGCTGAGGCCGCCGACGCGTCCCGATGCCGGCAGCGTGATCGGGATCCGCTCGTACGAGTAGAGGCGGGCGACCTCCTCGATGAGATCGGGTTCGATCCGGAGGTCGGGCCGGAAGGTCGGCGGGACGACGCGGAGGGCCGTCCGCGTCTGGGACTCCACGCGGCACCCGAGCGATTTCAGCCCGGACGCCATCTCATCCGGCGTCTCCTTGATACCAAGCACGGCGTTCGCGCGAGCGATCCGCAGGCGGATCGGCTTGGACGTGATGGGCTTGGGATACACGTCGATCGCTCCGGGCGCGACCGTGCCGCCGCAGATCTCCGCGATGAGCGCGGCGGCGCGCGCGGCAGCTTCAGGCGGAGCCTCGGGATCGGCGCCGCGCTCGAAACGCACGCTGGCTTCGGTCCGCAGTCCGAGTCGCCGCGCCGTTCGCAGGATCCGCCTCGGGTCGAAGTACGCTGCCTCGAGCAGGATCTCAGTCGTCTCCTCCCCCACCTCCGACTCGCTGCCGCCCATGACGCCACCGACGGCCACAGGGCCTTCTGCGTCGCAGATCAGGACGTCGTCGCGCTCGAGCGTGCGCTCGACACCGTCGAGGGTCGTGAGCGAGCGCTCCCCCTTCCGCGGCTTCCGCACGACGATCGCCCGGCCGCGCAGCTTCGCGAGATCGAACGCGTGCTGCGGGTGACCGCGCTCGAGCAGGACGTAGTTCGTCACGTCGACCGGACCCGAGATCGGCCGCATCCCGCAGGCGAGGAGCCGGCGCTGCATCCACCCCGGCGAGGGCCCGACCCGCACGCCGGTGATGACGCGCGCGAGGTATCGGGGACAGCCCTTGGCATCCTCGACCGTGACGGCCGCGAGTTCCGACGACTGGGGTCCGGCTTCGTGCAGGCCGGCCTCGGGGATCGTGAGCGGCAAACCGTACAGGGCCGCCACCTCCCGCGCGACGCCGACGATCGAGAGGAGGTCCGGGCGGTTCGGCGTGACGTCGATGTCGAGGATCGCGTCGTCGAGGCCCAGGGTCTCGCGTACGTTCTGGCCGAGCTTGCCGTCGGGCTCGAGGATCAGGATCCCCGAATGGTCGTCGGAGATGCCGAGTTCCTTCGGAGAGCAGAGCATCCCCTCGCTCATCCGTCCGAACATCTCGCGCCGGCCGATCTCGCGGCCACCCGGCAGCCGCGAGCCTGGCGTCGCGTAGGGAACCAGGTCGCCGGGGGCGATGTTGCGCACGCCGACGAATACCTCGCGCGGACCGTCGCCCGCATCGACGCGCGACAGGATGACCTTGTTGGCGCCGGGGACCTCCTCGATCTCCAGCACGCGGGCGACGACGACCCCGGAGATGTCGGCTCCCGGGCGAACGACCTCTTCGACGGTCAGGCCGTGGACCGGCAGTCGTGCCGCGAGATCCTCGGCCGATGCTTCGACCGGCGTGAGCTCACGAAGCCAGGAAAGAGGAACCTTCATCCGGCGAACCTCGCGAGGAAACGGACGTCGTTGTCGAAGAGCTGACGCATGTCGGTGATGCCGAACGCGCGCATCGCGATGCGCTCGGGCCCCATACCGAACGCGAAGCCGGTGAACACCTCGGGGTCGTAGCCGGCGTTGCGCAGTACCTGTGGGTGAACCATCCCGGCACCCATCAACTCGATCCACCCGCTGCGTCCGCACGCGGAGCAACCCACGCCTTCGCAGTTGGGGCAGGCGACGTCGACCTCGGCCGACGGCTCGGTGAACGGGAAGTACGACGGCCGGAAACGGATGCGCTGTTCGGGGCCGAAGATCTCCTTCGCGAAGGCGTCGATCGTTCCCTTGAGGTCGGCGAAGGTGATGCCGCGATCGACCGCGAGTCCCTCGACCTGATGGAAGACCGGCGAATGGATTGCGTCGAACGCATCCCGTCGGAAGGTCCTGCCCGGCGCGATGATGTAGATGGGGGCCGGCTGCTTCTCCATCGCGCGGATCTGCACCGGCGAGGTGTGCGTTCGCAGCAACGTGGCCGCGCCCTCGATGTAGAGCGTGTCCCACATGGAGCGCGCGGCGTGGTCCGGCGGGATATTCAGCGCCTCGAAGTTGTACCAGTCCGTTTCCACCTCGGGGCCCTCGGCCACGCGGTACCCCATCGCGACGAACACGTCGACGATCCGATAAAGCATGAGCGAGACCGGATGCGGATGCCCGGGCGGGATGGCGCGTCCGGGCAGTGTGACGTCGACGCGATCCCCGGCGAGCGCGGCCGTCTCCTCCTGTGTCTCGAGGGTCGCCCGGCGGTCCGCGAGCGCGGCTTCCACCGCCTTGATCGCCTGCTGGATCGCCTGGCCGGCGACCGGCTTCTCCACGTTGGGCAGCGCGCCCATCCCGGACTTGAGCTCCGACAGCGGCGCTTTTCGACCGGTCGTGGCGACCTCGGCTTCGCGCAGCTCGGCGAGCGTGCCGGAGCTCGCGACGCGCGCGAGCGCCTCGTCGCGCGCCGCTTCCACGCGGCTGCGGATGTCGCTCGTCATTGGGGATCCTTGGGGAGCCGGACGGCGAAGACGGTCCCGGTGGGATCGCTGCGCTCGACGATCAGGTCGCCGTCGTGCGCCTGAACGATCCCCCGGCAGATGTACAGGCCGAGACCGGTGCCGGTGCGTCGTTCGCCGCTGCCGCGCCGGTAGAACTTCAGGAAGATGTTCGGCAAGTGGTCTGGGTCGATCCCCTCTCCCTCGTCGGACACCCGGACGACCACGTGGCCTCCGGCGTCCTCGCCCGAGACGGTCACCGTTCCCGGTGTCGCGTACTTGATCGCGTTCTCGATGAGGTTGATCAGAACCTGTTCGATGCGGCCGGGGTCGGCGGTGATCTTCGGAAAGGCTACGGGGAACGAGACCTCCAGCCGGTGCTCCTCGGCGTTCAAGCGCAGCCGCGCCACCGCGTCGGTCGCGATCGCAGCGAGATCTACCTCCTGGCGCTTGAGCTCCAAGCGGCCTGCCTCGAGCCGCGACACGTCGAGCAGGTCGCCCAGCAAACGGGTGACCCGGTCGGCGTCGTAGTTGATCGTCTGGAGCATGACGCGTTTCTGCTCGTCGGAGAACCGCTCCCACTTCGAGAGCAGAGTAGACGTGAACCCTTTGACGGAGGTGAGCGGTGAGCGGATCTCGTGCGAGACGGTCGAGATCAGGTCGGATGCGGCCCGGTCGAGGCGCTTCCTGCTCCCGATCTCGCGGAGCGACACGACGACCGACTCCAGGCGCTGATCGCCGTCCCGGATGAATGCCGCGCGGATGGCGACGGGAGCTTCGGTGCCGTCCCGGCGCGCGAGCGCGTACTCGATCTCGGGGGTGGACGTCACGGTGGAGAGCCCGCCGCGGAAGGGGTCGGCGTGCTCGTGGACGAGGAATCCCGATGCGTCACGCAGCGGGAGGACGGCTCCGTAGAAGGAACCGGCCGCCTCGGCGCGCGACCAGCCGGTGAGGCGCTCGGCGGCGCGGTTCATCTTCTGCACCGTGCGGTCGGGGCCGATCACGACCACTCCGTCGGGCAGCGCGTCGAGCAACGCTTCGTCCATGTCACCCGTTCCCGTTCCTGCGGCGATGCGCTGCCTCGAACAATACGACCGCGGCCTCGGCCGCGAGCGGAGGCCGGATCTTCATCTCTGGGTCGGCTATCCGCACCCGGACGGGGTGGGCCATGGCGTCGGGCAGCGCCCCATCCTCGCCGACGACCACGGCCACCGGCTCCGTCCATCGGGAGGACGGGAGATCCTCCCCGTCGGGAGTGACGGTCACCAGCCCGACGCCGGCCATCCTCAAGGATTCGGCACAGGCGGCGGGGTCGACCCCCGACACGATCCGAAGCAAGAAGTGAGCGCCGGCGGCGCTGCGAACCACCTTCGGCGCGAAGAGATCCGTGGTGCCGGTCGTCGCTATCACGACCGAGCCTCCGGCGGCGGCGCACGATGCGAGGATCGACCCGGCGGCCGCGGGGTCGTGCACGCCGGCCAGCACCGCGCCGAGGCCGAATGCCCCCGTCGCCTCCTCGAGGCTCGCCTCGCGGAGCGGGACGATCGCCAGCACGTCGGGCGACGATCCCACCGCGGTCAGCGAGGCCATCACGGCCGGCGAGACCTCGAGCATCTTCGCGCCGGAAGCGCGCGCCTCTTGGAGCATGTCGGGACGTCTGGCTGCCGCGTCGGTCGTATGAACGAGCTCGAGCAGGGGGGTGCCCGTCCGCATGGCGACGCCGACGCCACGATGGCCTTCGACGAGCATCGCGCGGCGTCGCTCACGCTCCCGACGCTTGCGCAGTTTGCGGACCGCTCGGATCTGAGGGTTGTTTGGGTTGGAGATCACTCGCCCCGGCCGGCGGTGCGCTCGAGCCCGGCGCGGGCGACCTCGACCAGCGCACCGAAAGCCGCCTTGTCGTTCACGGCCAGCTCGGAAAGCATCCGCCGGTCGACCTCGACCTCAGACAGCTTCAACCCGTTCATGAACCGGTTGTAGGACATGCCGTGCTCGCGGCTGGCGGCGTTGATGCGAGCGATCCAGAGCCGCCGGAAGTCGCCCTTGCGCTTGCGCCGGTCGGCGTACGCGTATCGCATCGAGTGCAGGACCTGCTCCCGAGCGGCGCGGTAGTGGCGGCTGCGCGAGCCCCGGTATCCCTTCGCTCGTTCGAGGACGGCGCGGCGTTTCTTGAGTCCGCCGACCGCCCGCTTCACCCGTGCCATCGTCTAGCCCCCCAGTAGTTCGGTCGCGCGCTTCGCGTCGGCCTTGGAGACCGGCACCATCGGCGTGAGACGCCGCTTGTGTCGCGCGCTCTTCTTGCCGTAGTTGTGCGACATGAAGGCGCGACCGCGCATGACCTTTCCGGTCGCCGTCTTCCGCATGCGCTTGGCGGCGCCGCGGTGCGTCTTCTTCTTCGGCATCGCTTCTCCTACCCTTCCGCTGCCTGCGCCGCCTTCGGTCCCTTGCGGGTCGGCGCGAACATCATCGTCATGTTCCGGCCGTCCAGCTTGGCCGGCACCTCGACGTGCGCGATCGGTGACAGGTCTTCCGCGAGACGCTCGAGGATCCGCTGGCCCAGCTCCGGGTGGGCCATCTCGCGGCCCCGGAACATGATGGTCAGCTTCACCTTGTGCCCCTGACCCAGGAACCGCTCGATGTGTCCCTTCTTCGTCGCGTAGTCGTGGCGGTCGATCTTCGGGCGCATCTTCATCTCTT
>JBBDRM010000093.1 GCA_040905475.1 Actinomycetota bacterium | reverse complement strand
GACAAGCTCCTCGTGCGCGGGGAAGACACCACGATGGGCCGGCCGATGGAGGTGCCGATGGACATCGTGGTCCTTTCCGTCGGGATGGAGCCCTCGAAGGGCACGCGTCAGATGGCCGAGGTGTTCGGCGTCAAGCAGAACAAGTACGGCTTCATCGAGACCGTCGGCGCGCCGATGGACACCGTTTCGACCTCGGTCGAGGGCGTGTTCGTGTGCGGGGCGGCGACGGGGCCGGCCGACCTCGAGGACACGGCGTCGAGCGCAGGGGCCGCGGCGATGCGCGCGGTCGTGAGCGTGCGTCGGCAGTCCGCGGCGCCGGCGACGGCGTAGCGAGCGCTCTGCCAACGAACGGGAGGGGTATGGGTCAGGTCGTCGACACGCCCACCGCGCAGGAGTTCATGCGCGAGGCGCTCGAGAAGATCACGCCGGGAGAGCTCGAGGCGGTCGCCGCGCTCTGCGAGCGGAAAGCGACCCTCTTCCACGGAGTGGTGCACGGAGCTGGGCGCGGAGCGCTCGACGAGACGGCACTACGGACGCTCTTCGCGCACGTCTTCTCCGTCCGCCGCAAGACGGAGGCGCTCTTCGCCTCGGTCGATCCCGAACGGCTGGGTGGCCTCATCCGCTCGCTCGTTGATGGGACCGAGCCGCTCCTCGATCGCTTCAACTCCTTCGTCGGGGCGCTGGACGGGTTCGACCCGGCGACCGACCTCGCGGCGGAGATCCTGCATTTCACCGACCCGGAGCGGTTCTGGCCGTGGGCGCGGTGGATGTGGGATCCCTCGACCGACACCGGCTCTCTGCGACTCGTGACGATGGACGAGTTCGACCTTCACGGAGCGACGCCGGGAGAGGTGTACTTCCGCGTGGGCGAGGCGGTCGACTTCGTTCGTCGCACCGGGGACGCGGCTGGATTCACCCGGATAGGAGACGGCACCTTCGGCATGGACGTGTTCCTCGCCTGCGTCTACGGCATCTACATGTACACGGTACTGCGCATGCGGATGACCCAGGAGTTCAATAAGGTCGTCCCCGAGCTCCCCGAGCTCTCCAGGCGACTCCTGGGCGTCCACCGCCTTCCCGCTGATGGCCCAAGGGAGGGGGCGGCCTGATGGGCCTCGAGAAGCAGCATCCGGACCCGATCGAGAAGGAAGGGGCGGTCGTCGAGGGCTACGCGCTCGCCGGCGAATGGAACCGCATGTTCGAGCAGCGGGTGATCTGGGACTACGACTTCACCCCGCTCGAGAAGATCGGCGAGCTGCCCGGCGGCGAGTCGCTCAACTGGTGCTACGGCTGCGGCAAGTGCATCCCGGTATGCCCGGTCGACATCGTCGGCGACTACGGGCCTCGGAAGATCCACCGCAAGGGGCAGATGGGGGTGGATCTGTTCAAGGATCCCGACCTGTGGCTGTGCACGACGTGCGGGAACTGTCTGCGGGTCTGCCCCAAAGAAGTCGACATGATCCAGATCATGCCGGCCGTGCGCGAGGTCGCGGTCGGCGAAGGGAACGTCCCCGCGGAGCTGCAGTCGGTGTTCGAGAAGACCGCCCGCTACGGCAACGCGCTCGGCGAGAACCCGCGGAAGCGCGTCGAATGGATGAAGGACGCTGCAACGCCGGTCCGGATCCTCAAGGACGACCCGTCGCCGGTGGACGTGCTGTTCCTGATCGAGGACTACTGGGCCTTCCATCCGCGCGGGCGAGACGCGGCGCGCGCGAACGCGCGCGTGTTGAACCGGCTCGGCGTCGATTGGGCGATCCTCGGCGCGGAAGAGAAGACGATCGGCGACTCGCAGCGGCTGGCCGGGGAGAAGGGCCTGTTCGAGATGCTCGTCGAGGACAACGTCGCTCTGTTCTCGAAGTACGAGTTCGGCCGAATCGTGACCTCCGACCCGCACGCGTTCAACGCGTTGCGCAACGAGTACCCGAAGCTCGGTCATTCCTATGAGGTCCTCCACTACACGCAGCTCCTCGGCCAGCTGGTCCCCAAGCTGACCTTCTCGAAGCGGATCGACGCGAAGGTGACGTTCCACGACCCGTGCTACCTCGGGCGCCACAACGGCGAGTACGACGCGCCGCGCGCGCTCATCGAGGCGATCCCGGGCGTCGAGTTCATGGAGATGCAGCGCTGTCGCGCGAACGGCTACTGCTGCGGGGGCGGCGGCGGCGCGATGTGGCTCGACTCCTTCACCGCCGACTTCACCTCCGAGCGCCTTTCGGAGCGCCGCGTTCGCGAGGCGGTCGAGACCGGCGCGGACATCCTCGCGATCTGCTGCCCGTACGAGGTGTCGCGCTTCGAGGATGCCGTCAAGTCGACCGGGAACGACGGCAAGCTGATCGTTCGCGACATCGCGGAGCTGCTCGACGAGGCGATGTCCTGAGTCCAAGGTCGGAGCGGATGGAGCCGGGGTTCCGTCTCATCGACTCGGGGATCGTGTCGGGTTTGCATTCGCAGACCGTCTGGCATGCGATCGCGGAAGCGATGAGCCCCGGCGACGCCCCCGTGCTGTCGATCCTCCGCCCCGCCGAAGCCTACGTATCCATCGGCTACCACGTCCCCATCGAGACCGTCGACGAGGAGGCGTGCGGCCGCCGCGGCTACGCGATCTATCGCCGGCGGGCCGGAGGCGGGCCGGTGCTGTGCGATCCGAGCCAGCTCTTCTTCCAGGTCGTCGTGCCCGCCCGGGATGCGCCCAAGCGCCGCGACCATGCCTGGGCTCGGTTCCTCGGCCCCGCGGTCGAGGCGTTCCGCCGTCTGGGAGTGGACGCCGTGCTCGGCCCGGGAAACGACGTATGCGCTAACGGCCTCAAGGTGTGCGGTACCGGCGCCGCAGAGATAGGCGACGCCCTCGTGTTCGTCGGCAACGTCATATTCGACTTCGACCACCAAGCGATGGCCGCCGTGCTTCGGCTCCCCTCGGCCGAGGCGCGGGGCGAGGTCGAGCGGCTCATGCGCCGCTTCCTCGTGCCGTTGCCGCTCATCACCGGCGGCCCGAGGTCCGTGGACGAAGCCACCGAAGCGCTCATCGAGGCCTACGCGGCCGTGTTCGGTCCACCGCGTCGCGACGTGCCGTCGGCGGACGAGCTGCGCGAGCGCGAGCGCCTCGACCGGCTGTTCGTCGACCCTCGTTGGGTACGGGCGGATCGCATGACGCGCAGGCCATCCGTCAAGATCCGAAGCGGCGTCGGCGTCGTCCTGGTCGACGACGCGGTGGTGTCGCTCGTGGACGGCCGCATCGATCGGGTGCTCCTCGGCGGCGGTTGGGTGCCGGCGCCGGGGATGCGCGACGAGCTCGTTCGGGCGCTCGAGGGGCTCCCGCTCGACCGCGGCTCGCTCGACGCAGCCGTGCGCGGCGCGCTGGGCTCGTCGGTGCGCGGAGCCGAACTCGTGGACGCCATCGTTCGCGCGAACACGGCTTGGTCGTGAGCAAAGGGAGGCGACACATGAGTGAGGTCTCGAGCGTCGGCGGTTTCCCGGTCGCCCTCGATCGCGCTTACGACCGGCTGGACCACGTGTGGGTGCGCGTCGAAGGCGACCGTGTGCGCGTCGGGATGGACGCGCTCGCCCAGGAGATGGCCGGGGATCTCGCCCAGCTCACGATCCTGTCGCCCGGCACGGTCGTGGCACGCGGCGACGAGCTCGGCAGCATCGAGGCGCAGAAGTTCGTCGGTGCGCTCCGGTCTCCCGTGTCCGGCACGGTCCTCCAGGTCAACGACGCAGTGCTCGACAACCCCCGGCTCGTCAACGCCGATCCGCTCGGTGAAGGCTGGCTCATCGTCCTCGCACCGGGCGAGCGCTTCGACGACGAGCTGTCCGGGATGGTCTCGGGCGACGCGATCCTGCCGTGGTTCGAGGCCGAGGTCGAGGACTATCGGCTGAAGGGGGTGCTCGCCGAGTGACGCCGGACACCGAGATCCTGCCGCCGGCGACGGCCGGGTGGGAGATCCGCCGCCGGACGTTCGGCGATTCCTTCGACTTCTTCGCGCCGGGCCTCAAGCGGTACCAGACGAGCGAGTTCACGCCGGCCAACGCGCGGACGATGCTCCCGATCAGCGTCACGGGGAGCGCGTGCGCGCTCCAGTGCGACCACTGCCAGGCGAAGGTGCTCGAGGGGATGATCTCCGTCAAGGCGGACGAGAACCTCTACGAGCTCGCCTCGCGATTGCGCAAGAGGGGGACGACGAGCCTGCTCGTCAGCGGCGGCTCGATGCGCGGCGGCGGGGTGCCGCTGCTGGCGCACACCCACGACATCGCGCGGATCAAGGCGGAGCTCGGCATGCGGGTCATCTGCCACGTCGGCTACCCCACGGCCGAGGTGGCCGGGGCCCTGGCGGAGGCGGGGATCGACGCCGCGATGATGGACATCATCGGAGCCGACGACACGCTCCGCGACGTCTATCACCTCGACCTGACGGTCGACGACGTGGAGCGCTCGCTGGCCGGCGTCGCCGCCACCGGCATTCGGGTGATCCCTCACATCGTGATCGGCCTCCATTACGGACGCTTTTTGGGTGAGGAGGCCGCGCTGCGCATGATCGCGCGCTACCCGGTGTGGACGCTGGTGTTGGTGGTGCTGACGCCGCTCGTCGGCACGCCGATGGCCGACCTCCCGCCGCCTCCCCTCGACGAGGTCGTGCCGTTCATGGCCCACGCCCGCGATGTGATGCCGGAGACGCGCCTCCACCTGGGGTGCGCCCGTCCGCTCGGGGGGATGAAGGTCTCGCTCGACCGGGCCGCGATCGACCACGGCTTCAATGGGATGGCGTATCCGGCCGAAGGCACGGTGGCCTACGCCGAGGCGCGCGGCCTCGAGCCGCGCTTCTTCGACACGTGCTGCTCGGTCACCTGGGGGTTCGACGCGTGAATGCTCGCGCCTGGCGTTTGCTGACCGACGACGGCGTGGACGCCGCCCGGG
>JBBDRM010000092.1 GCA_040905475.1 Actinomycetota bacterium | reverse complement strand
CAGGTCATGCGGATCGACGAGCGCGCGGGGAAGATCTCGCTCGCCCCGATCGACCCGGAGACCAACGAGGCGTACGAGCCGCCGGAGCGTCCACGAGGCGAGGGCGGAGACCGCGACCGCGGCGACCGCGGCCGTGGCGGGCGCGATCGGGACCGTGGCCGCGGCGGCTCACGAGATCGGGGCCCGCGCGACCGCGATCGCGGAAGCGACGGTCCGCCGCAGGCGGCCGACTCCGCTCCTTCGGGAACGCCCGCGGAGTAGCGACCGGTGCAGTTCGAGCGAACGGACCTCGACAACGGCATCCGCATCCTCACCGAGCGGATGCCCGAGGTCCGCTCGGCGACGTTCGGAGCGTGGGTCGGAGCCGGCTCGCGCGACGAGCAGCCGGAGCTGTCGGGGGCGACGCATTTCCTCGAGCATCTGCTTTTCAAGGGGACGCCGTCGCGCTCCGCGAAGGACATCGCCGAAGCGTTCGACGCCGTCGGCGGCGACGTGAACGCCTTCACCGCGAAGGAGTTCACTTGCTTCTACGCGCGAACGCTCGACGCCGACCTGCCGATGTCCGTCGAGATCATCGCGGACATGCTCCAGAACTCGCTCCTGCGCGAGGAGGACGTCAACGCGGAACGGCAGGTCGTGCTCGAGGAGATCTCGATGCACGAGGATGCCCCCGACGACATCGTCCACGATCTGTTCATGGAGACGATCTGGGGCGAGCATCCGCTGGGCCGGCGGGTGCAAGGCATGTCCGACACTATCGATGCGATGCCGCGCGAAGAGATCGACGCCTACTGGCGGCTCCACTACAAGCCCGGCAACCTCGTCGTCGCGGCGGCCGGGTCGGTCGACCATCACGTGGTCGTCGAGGGCGTCCAGAAGGCGTTCCGCGACTCGCCCGCCGGGCCGCAGCGCCCCGCGCGCTCGGGAGACGAGGCGCCGCCCTTCCACGGCCGCGTGGGCGTCCTGGAGCGGCCGGTCGAGCAGGCGCATCTGGTGTTCGGCAGCGCCGGCGTGTCGCGCAACGATCCGCGCCGCTGGGCGTTCGGCGTGATGAACGTCGTCCTCGGCGGCGGCATGTCGTCCCGCCTGTTCCAGGAGATCCGCGAGAAACGCGGCCTCGTCTACTCCGTCTATTCGAGCCACTCCGCGTTCGCCGAGGCGGGGCTCTTCACCGTCTACGCAGCCACCGGCGAAGAGCGCGTGCCGGAGGTCCTCGACCTCGTCCGCAAAGAGATCGACTCCGTGCTCGAAAAGGGCATCACCGCCGAGGAGATCGAGCGAGGGAAGGGGCATCTCAAAGGCAGCCTCGTCCTCGGGCTCGAGGACACGTCGAGTCGGATGTCGCGGCTCGGCAAGGGCGAGCTGTGCCACGGAGAGATCCTGTCGCCCGACGAGATGCTCGCCAGGATCGAGGCGGTCACCCTCGACGACGTCCACACGGTCGCCAAGGAGACGCTCGGAACTTCGCCGTGGGCGCTCGCCGTCGTGGGACCGGTGGGCGAGCGGGACTTCTCCGGGTTCGTGTCGTAGCATCGCGATCGTGATCCGCGTCGGCGTCATCGGGGCTTACGGCAAGATGGGCCGTGAGGTCTGCCGGGCGATCGTCGAGGATGCCGACTGCGTCCTCGTCGCGGCGGTCGACTCCAACGGGTCCGGCGAGAACGTCGGCGCGATTCTCGGTCATCCCGAGTTGACGCTTCCGATCTCGGACGAGCTCGACGCGCTGAACGACGCCGAGGTCGACGTCGCGATCGACTTCACGCATCCGGACGCCGTCATGGACAACCTGCGCTGGTGCGTGCGCCACGCCGTTCACGTCGTCGTCGGGACGACCGGCATCTCGCAAGCGAACCTCGACGAGATCCGCGGGCTCATCGAGGAAGAGGGCCAGGAATCGAACGTGTTCGTCGCTCCGAACTTCGCGATCGGAGCCGTGCTGATGATGCGCTTTGCCGCTGCCGGCTCGAAGTTCCTGCCCGACGTGGAGATCATCGAGCTCCACCACTCGAAGAAGGCCGACGCCCCCAGCGGAACCGCGCTCAAGACGGCCGAGGAGATCTCGAAGGCGCGGGCCGAGGGTGCCGTCGGTTCCGAGTCGAAGGAGGTCGTGCCCGGAGCGCGCGGGGCCGACGTCGACGGGATCCAGGTGCACTCGGTTCGGCTGCCGGGCCTCGTCGCTCATCAAGAGGTGATCCTGGCCGGGCCCGGCCAGTCGCTGACGATCCGCCACGACTCCTACGACCGGGCGTCGTTCATGCCGGGCGTGCTGCTCGCGGTGAAGTCGATCGCGAAGCACCCGGGCCTGACCTACGGCCTGGAGAACCTGCTCGAGCTGTAACGCGCTTCCGGATCGTTCGGCTACGCGCGCGGAGCGGGCCCCTTACAGGTTGGGCTTCCCGCTCGAGCACCGGAAGGCGACGACAGAGGAGCGGTACCGGTCGGCGTGGTTCTCGGCGAAGGCGTAGCAGGTGACGGTCGCCCCGACCGTCGGTAAGACCGCAGCTTGCTCCATACCGGCACACACGAGGAGCCCTTGTCCGCTGGCTGCGCACGGGACGAAGAACGAGTGCTCGAGGATGTACACGCGCAGCCGGGCCCTCGGCACCCGACATGGGCTCACGATGCAGCCGGGCCCTTTGTCGTATCCGGCCGCCAGCATGACTCCTTCGATGCGGATCCCATTCCCCTCGTAGGTGAACGCGCAAGACGCATCGAACGCCGCTGCATTGCTCTTCGCGGTACGGTTGCATGCCTTCACTGCGCTCGCCGTGGTCGGCAGGATGACGAACACGGTCGCGGCCAGCATCGGCAGGGCGATCAACTTCCGGCTCGAACGCATCCCGAACCCCCCTGGGTACCCCGCGGCGCATCCTAGAAGGCGTCTGCTGAAGGCGCAAGGCACTCGTAGTATCCGCCGTTCATCCCGCGCTCGCTTCCTACGGGGCCGCGCCGTCCGGTGTCGCGGCCACGATCCGTTCGAGGTTCTCGATCGCCGGGCCGGTGCTCGCGACCATGCGTCCGATGGCGGCCTGCGCCTTGGGGTCGGTGAGGTGCCGGGCGGCGTCGTGCAGCGGCGTAAGCCGGGTGCGCGTGAGCCAGTCGCGGACGTCGGGATCGGCGAACCACGCCACGCGCACCCGCTGGCTGTGGAGGAAGCCCCGAACGAAGTCTTCGGTCGTGTCGAAGAAGCCCATCGTGGAACAGAGGCGGTTCTTGTCGCGGTCGTCGTCCCGCGTCGCCTCGACGAACCCGATCAGCGCGGCGCTGAACGGGTCGATGCCGGCCTGCACGCGCTGAACCCGGACCACGCCGGGCGCGAAGATCGGCGTCGCACGCGGGAGTCCGAGGCCGGGCGCGCTGCAGTCGACGTGGATATGGCCACGCTCGGTCGGGATCGAGCCATGCTCCAGCTTGATCTCCCGAGCGCCGACGTGGAGGACCCGGCCCAACCGCACGACGTTCTCGATCGACCGTAGGGCGGAGCGCTCGGTCTCGCTCAGCGTCGCGCCGCGGTAGATCTCCGGCTCGACGGTGGGGTCGAGGCGCGCGTGGCCGCCGCTCTCTTCGAGCCGGCGAAGGAAGTCGTCTCCGTCCGAGGCTTCGGCCGCAGCCTCCATCTGGACGGCGAACCACTCGGCGAAGGAGCCCATCAGCGCCAGCGGCTGGAGGTGTCCACGGTCGACCGTCCAAGGCTCGCGAGGGCGGATCCACCGGATGCGGCCGGGAGCGACGCCCTGGTCGAGGAGCCACCAGCACGTGTCCATCGCCGTCTTGCCGGCGCCGATGACGGTGAAACCCGAGCCGGACTCCGGCAGGGAGGCGAGGGCGTGCGGGGTAACCAGCCGTGCATCGGGGTCGACGCCGTACTTGGGCGTGTGGTGGATGGCGATCGTAGTCTGCAGGAGGGTGGCATCGACGAGCTTTCGTCGGACGCGCACCGTCGTGGTGTCCCCGGTCAGCCGGGACACGACCCGGTGTCCGTCGGCGCCGGTGGCGACGTAGTCGGACATGCCGAGGAAGCGAACGCGTCCGGTCGGAAGCATCTGCTCGTCGAGCACTCGGCCGTAGTAATCGCAGACCTCGGCGCCGGAGGCCCGCTCGTAGAAACCGGCGTTGGGGCCGGCCGGGTCGATGCGATCGTTGCCGAGGGCCCGCGAGTTGACGCCGTAATAGGCGGAGGGCTGGTGCAGGCGAAGGAATCCGTAGCCGTCGTTCCAGTGCCCGCCGGGCCGGTGGCGCCGGTCGACGAGCACGACCTCGGCGTCCGAGTTGGAGATCAGCTCGTCGGTGAACCCCATCCCGGAAGCGCCGGCGCCGACGATGAGGTAGTCGGTCTCGATCTCTTTCACGAAGTCCCCCGTTGCGAGGCGCCGCTACGTCGTCGATGGTACGTCGTGGCGCAAGTAGCATGACACCATAGAGGCACGTCGGGGTCTCATGGTTTGACGAGGACTGAATGGAATACAACGACGCTGAAGCGCACGAGCAGGCGCGCGATATGGGAATGGCGCTGTACTACGTGTACCTGCTCAAGAAGGGACCCGTGTGGTCCGCTGATTCGACGCCTGAGATCGCCGCGCTACAGGAGGCGCACCTAGCGAACCTGGGGCGACTGCGGCAGGAGGGCAAACTGGTGCTCAACGGTCCGTTGCTCGATTCCTTCCAGCTCAGCGGAGAGATCCGCGGCATCGGCGTTCTCAAGGCGACCTCCATGGCCGAGGCGGAAGCATGGATCGGCACCGACCCGATGGTGAAGGTCGGCCGTTTGGTGTTCGAGCTGCACGCCTGGATGGTGGCAGAAGGGGTTCTGCCTTGAGATCTAGCGGGCGGTGCGCTACGCGGCAGTAGGTGATCCGAACCAGGTCGTGAGCGCGTCGGGGAGACCCGGATCGGTGAGGTCTCCCACCCAGGCGACGTATCCG
>JBBDRM010000091.1 GCA_040905475.1 Actinomycetota bacterium | reverse complement strand
GCCCGCCGGGGCGGCCGCGCGCCGTTCGGCGTCGACGTGGGAAACGAACCCGACGATGCGCAGCTGCGGCCAACGCTCGCGCCACGCCCCAACGCCTTCGAGCGCATCCGGGGCGTCGAGGTCGAGCACGAGCACGGCCGGAACCTCGTCGGGGGCGGGCAACGCGCGGTGGACCTGGGGGACCAGCCCGGCCGACCGGGCGAGGTCCTCGAGCCGGGCGCGCAGCAGCAGATCGGCCGCGACGATCACCGCGCGCCCGCCTCCCTGCTCGTCCGTCACCGCGCCGTCCCCTCGGTCGCTCAGCCTCCGGGCTGAGCTTGCCAGTCCTTCGCCAGGCGGTCGACCTGGTCGGCGACCGCGCGAAGGTCGATCGGGTCACCTCGGACCTCGGCCCGGCCGGCCGCCAAGCCGACCAGATAGGCCGTCAGCGGCGCGAGGTACCGGACGCCGGTCGCGTCAGCGGTGACCTTCGTGATCCGCAGGAGCAAGCGCATCACCCGGTCGTCCACGGCGGGTCCGTCGCCGTCGCCCAGCCGGGCCTCGACCTCGCCCAACCACTTCGTCTCGTTGGCCTCCATCGCCGGCGCTCCTTCCGATGGTGTACGTTCGATCGGGTGGATGGTGCCACGTCCGACGCCGATCCGAGCGTTGCGGCGGTCGTGCTCGCCGGAGGTCGCTCGAGCAGGATGGGTGCGGACAAGGCGACCGTCCGGTTCTGCGGCCGCCGGATGATCGACCTCGTCGTGGAGCGCCTGCGCGCGCTGACGCCTCGGATCGTAGTGGCCGCACGCGACCGGACCACGCTCGAGCCGCTGACGGTCCCGATCCTCGAAGACGCCGAGGCCTTCGCGGGACCGCTGCCGGCGCTGATCGCGGGCATCCGCGCCGCCGGAACGCCGCACGTCGTCGCCGTCGCGTGTGACATGCCCTTCCTCAACGTTCCGCTCCTGGCGTCCCTCGTGGCTCGGCTGGCCGACGAGACCGACGCCGTCGTGCCGGTAACCGATCACGGCCCGCAGCCGCTCCACGCGGCGTACGGCGACTGCGCTGTCGAGCCGCTGCTCGCTGCGCTGGCCGCCGGAGAGCGGTCGCTGCGGGGCGCGCTCTCGCGCCTCCGGGTACGCTGGGTGGACGCGGACGAGTGGAAGGTCATGGACCCTTCCGGACGTTCGTTCTGGAACGTGAACACGCCCGCGGACCTCGCGGAGGCCGCCTCGATGGGGACGGGATGAGGAAATCGCCGATCGTCGACCGGTTCGGACGCGTCGCGACCGATCTGCGCGTCTCGGTGACCGATCGGTGCAACTTCCGGTGCACCTACTGCATGCCGGCGGAAGGCCTTCAGTGGCTGCCGAGAGCCGAGATCCTGACCTACGAAGAGATCGCACGCCTCGCCGGCGTGTTCCACGCGCTCGGCGTGCGAACGGTTCGACTGACCGGCGGCGAGCCGACCGTACGGCGCGACCTTCCCGAGCTCGTGCGGAAGCTGCGGAACGTCGCCCAAGATCTCGACCTGTCGATGACGACCAACGGTCTCCTGCTCGACGTTCTGGCGGCGCCCCTGAAAGAGGCGGGACTCGACCGGGTCAACGTTTCCGTGGACTCCTTGCTGCGGCACCGTTTCGCGGAGATGACGCGGCGGGACGCGCTCGAAGGCGTCATGCGCGGGCTTCGCGCCGCCGAGGCGGCCGGCCTGTCCCCCATCAAGCTCAACTGCGTGGTGCTGAACGGAACGAACGACGACGAGGTCGCCGATTTCGCGGCGTTCGCGCGAGACACCGGCTACGACGTTCGGTTCATCGAGTACATGCCCCTCGACGCCGACCACGGCTGGGAGCGGGCGAAGGTGCTTCCCAGCCGGAAGGTTCTCGCCCGGATCGCGGAACGTTTCCCGCTGATCCCGGTCGAGCACGAGGGCGATCCGTCGCCGGCGACGACCTGCCGGTTCGCCGACGGAGCGCCGGGCACGGTGGGCGTGATCGCGTCGGTCACCGAGCCCTTCTGCGACTCGTGCGACCGGATGCGGCTCACGGCCGACGGTCAGTTCCGCTCGTGCCTGTTCGCGCTCAACGAGACCAACCTCCGCGACCCGCTGCGCGCGGGGGCTTCCGCGGAGGAGCTGGAGGCGCTGATCCGCGCGGCGATGTGGGAGAAGTGGTCGGGACACCGCATCAACCACCCCGACTTCGTCCAGCCCCAACGGACGATGTCGTCGATCGGCGGCTAGCGCCGCTTCGCGCGGCCTCGCGACTGGGATCCAGCCGTCGAAGGCTTGACCAAAGACGACAGGAGCCCGAAGAGGACTTTCATCAGCTCGTTCGCGCGCTCGTCTCCGTCCGAGCGGATCACGGCGACCTGAGCGATCCCTTCGACGCTCGCGAGCGCCAGCGCGGCGAGATCGTCCGCCGGGATCGAGAGGCTCAGTCCGCCGACTTCCATCCGCTCCTCGATGAATCGGGCGGCACGGTCGACCTGATGACGCTCCCACTCCTCGAGTCGCGGCCGGAATTCCGGGTTGCGCAGGGCGTGCAGGCGGAGCTCGAGCGTGAGCAACGTGAGAACGCGATCGCGGCGGAACAATCTCGTCCAGACGTCGGCCGCGGCGGACACCTGGTTCGAGGAAGTCTCCGTTGCGTCTTCGAGTGCATCCGCGTACGCGACGAACTGACGCTCGATCGTCCAGTCAACGACGGCGATGAGGATGTCCTCTTTGCTCTTGAAGTTCTTGTAGATCGCGCCCCGCGTGAACCCGGCGGCCTGCGCGATCTCCTCGAGCGAGGTGGCGTGGAAGCCGCTTCTCGCGAAGAGCTCTGCGGCCGCCTCGATCAGCGCCGTGCGGGTCAGCTCGCGACGTCGCTCGCGTGTGAGTGGACCGACCCGCTCAGACGGCACCGGTGCCTCTTGACGGCGCAGATACCCATCTGTATTCTAGATACAGGTACGTATCTAACATACTGGAGAGTATACCATGAGCGGCGCAGCGGCCCGGCGCGAGGACGAGACCAAGCCTCTGGCGCCATCGGATCCGGAGCGGGACGCAGCCATCGAATGGGCCCGTCGGCAGATCCGCTGGGAGCACCGGATGGACCTGCTCCGGAGGACCGACGATCGCAACCAGCGGGTCCACGCGCTCCCCTCGCCGGCCACCTCCGATGCAGGGAAGAGCCGAGGCATACGCGCGTCCCAATGCCATTCTTAGCCTGACCCAGGGCTCGACTTTACACTGTTAACACCGGGCAAACGATTTGACTATCGACCCGCGGCGGGGTCATAGTTTCACCCGAACCCCGGATGAAGTTGCAGCGTACCGGGGTTTTCCCCGCATAGATAGGGGAAACGTTCTCGCCCGGAGGCCACGCGTTGACCATCGCCGTAGAAGATCTGAGCCGGCTCGACGCCGCTCCGGCCGAAGAAGTCCTCGGCTGGGCGCTGGAGGAGTTCCATCCGCGGATCGCGATCTCCAGCTCGTTCCAGGCAGAGTCGATGGTCGTGATCGATCTCGCGAGCAAGATCCGGCCCGACGTGCGGATCTTCACGATCGACACGGGGCGGCTGCCGCAGGAGACGCACACGCTCATCGACGCGATCCGACATCGCTACGACATCAAGATCGACGTCCTCCATCCGGATCATGCGCGGGTGCAGGCCATGGTCCGCCAGCACGGCATGAACCTCTTCCAGCGGCACCAGACTCTGCGGATGCTCTGCTGCCACATCAGGAAAGTCGAGCCCCTCCGCCGCGCGCTGTCCGATCTGGATGGGTGGATCACCGGCCTTCGCCGCGACCAGGCGACGACGCGCGCCGGCACCGGCAAGGTCGAGATCGACGAGACACACGGCGGCATCGTGAAGATCAATCCGCTCGCCGACTGGAGAAGGGACGACGTCTGGGGGTACATCCGCGCCGAGCGTCTCCCCTACAACGAGCTCTACGACCGTGGATACGCCTCCATCGGCTGCGCCCCCTGCACCCGCGCGATCGCGCACGGCGAGGACGAACGCGCCGGGCGCTGGTGGTGGGAGAGCTCGGAATTCAAGGAGTGCGGCCTCCACCGGGAGATGCCGCACGAGCGGTTCGATCAGGAGCTCGAGTGGATCGACGAAGCGACCAAGCCGTAGCCGCACCGCCTCGCGCACCGAGCAAGCCCAAGCGCGCGCAGGGCCAGTGGGCGCACGGCTACTACGAACCGCTCAATGCCGCCGAGCAGACGAAACGCGACGACGACGGCCTCAACGTCCGCGGGCGCATCGAGAAGATCTATGCGGTGCGGGGCTTCCGCTCGATCCCAGCCCCCGACCTTCGGTCGCGCTTCCGTTGGTGGGGCCTCTACACGCAGCGCAAGCAGGGAACGCCCGCAGGCATCACCGCGACGGCGAAACCCGAAGAACTCGAGGACGAGTTCTTCATGCTGCGAGTCCGGATCCCCGGCGGCGCGCTGAACGCCGAGCAGCTGCGGGCGATCGCGTGGGCGTCGGAGCGGTTCGGCCGCGACGTCGCCGACGTGACCGACCGGCAGAACGTCCAGCTCCATTGGATCCGGATCCAGGACGTTCCCCGGATCTGGGAGGCGCTCGAGCGCACCGGGCTGACGACGTGCGAGGCGTGCGGAGACACGCCTCGGAACATGATCGGGTGCCCGCTCGCCGGCGTGGACGCCGGCGAGCTGATCGATGCCACCCCGTTCATCGAACTGACACACAAGCGTTTCGTCGGCGATCCCGCGTTCTCGAACCTGCCGCGCAAGTTCAAGACCTCCATCGCCGGATGCACCCAGCGATGCGCGCAGCACGAGATCAACGACGTCTCGTTCGTCGGCGTTCGCCGCGAGGGAGACGGTGTGGGATTCGACCTGTGGGTCGGCGGAGGCCTCGGCCCGAACCCCCGCTACGCGGAGCGTCTCGGTGTGTTCGTCGAACCCGACCTGGTGCCCGACGTCTGGGCCGCGGTCGCGGGAACGTTCCGGGACTACGGGTACCGGCGTTCGCGGAACCACGCCCGGCTCAAGTTCCTCATGGCGGATTGGGGACCGGAGCGGTTCCGCGAGGTGATGGAGCGGGAGTACCTCGGGTTCGCCTTGCCCGACGGCGACCCGCCGCCGGCCACGACCACATCCCAGCGCGATCACATCGGCGTCTTCGAGCAGAGCGACGGACGAAGCTACGTCGGCTTCGCGCCCAAGGCCGGACGGATCCACGGTCATCAGCTCCGCGCCGTCGCCGATCTGGCCGAACGCTACGCCGGCGGGCGCATCCGCACGACGACCCAGCAGAAGATGGTGATCCTCGACGTGCTGCCGGAACGGGCTGAGGAGCTGGTCTCCGCGCTCGAGGACTTGGATCTGCGGGTCCGCCCGAGCGCGTTCCGCCGCGGGGCGATGGCGTGCACCGGCATCGAGTTCTGCAAGCTCGCGCTGTCGGAAACGAAGATGCGGGCGCAGTATCTCTATCAGGAGCTCGAGGAGCGGCTGCCGGACTTCGACGAGGACATCCGGATCAACGTGAACGGATGCCCGAACTCGTGCGCGCGGTTCCAGATCGCCGACATCGGCCTCATGGGCGCGATCATGTCGCGCTCCAACGGCACCAAGTCCGACGGGTTCCTGGTCCATCTGGGAGGGCACCTGGGTGAGGGCCACTCCTTCGGCCGCAAGGTGAAAGGGGTCCGCGTGCTCGGAGAGGACCTCGCGGGCTACGTCGAGGCCCTGTTGCGCCGGTACGTGGCGCGGCGGAACGGCCACGGCTCGTTCGCCGAGTACGTGAACTCGCTGTCCGACGACGAGCTGGTCGCCTTCGCCGCTCCGCCGCGCGGATGAGCGTAACCCGGGCGGAGCCGTTCTACTGTCCGTACTGCGGAGAGCAGGACATCCGCCCTGGCGAGGAAGAGCGGTCGTACCACTGCAGCACCTGCGATCGCACTTGGAAGCTGGAGTACAAGGGACTGAGAGGAGGAGGGTGAGATGCCATCGATCAACGGGGCGGTGACGCTCGAGGGGAAGCCGGCCGGCGGCGTGTACGTCCGGCTCATCGGGCCGTCCGGCGAGTTCGTGTCCGAGCAGTACACCAAGGACGACGGGAAGTTCACGTTCCACGTCGCGCCGGGGTCCTGGACCCTCGAGGCCAAGGCCGCCGGGGCGTCGGAGTCCACGCAGCAGATCGACATCACCGCCGAGGGCGCGGAAGTATCAACGATCGCGGTCGACCTGGTGAGCGCCTGATCACGAGGCGCGACTCGGGAGCGGTCAGCCGGTATCCTTCCGCCGACGACGACGTGACGCGGAGGCGCCGTGCCCGAAGTCATCGCCAGGACGAACGTGCTGTCGGACGACGGCACCCACGAGCACGTCATCCTTGCCGGCTACACCTCCGGGCATCTCGGCTCCGGAGAGCCGATCACGATCGGCGTCGAGCGGCTGACCCAGCTCGTCTGGACGGGCGAGCGATTCTTCGTCAAGACCGATGATGGAGAGGCCGACGTCGTCATCGGCAAATGCCCGGTCTGCGGTCTCGAGCCCTACTTCCGCACAAGCGCCGACGCTGGGGACGAGCAAAAGCTCCTCGCCCTCCCGCTGGCCGGCTGAAGAGTTCACCCAGCCGTTACGCGATCGAAAACCGCTCGAAACCTCCACCCGCTAGTCTCGCCCGTGGGAGGTGGGATGCATGGAAGCCCTACTGGAACGGCTGGAAGACGTCGAGGACGACCTGATGAGCCGCGCCTTCCTCTACGACGTGCCGGTCGCGTATCGGGACGGCGTGGAAGCGGCACTGACGGCGGTCCGAGCGGTCCTCGGTCGCGCCACCGCAGCAGCGTAAAGATCTAACCGGCGAGGAGCTTCGCCGAGGCGCGAACCTCCTCGATGCCGATCCCGAGCTGATCGCACAGGCTCGCGATGTCGTAGTAAGCCCGCTCGGACTCCATCAGCCCGTCCTTGAACCGGACGACGGCGATGAAGGGCATCTCCAAGCGGCGTCCGGTGGGCGCCACGCCCATGAACTCGCCCTTCATCGTCGCGGCGAAGGTCCCCCACTCGACCAGCGTGTCGTCGCCGAACGCACGGTCGTCGATGCTCAGGACCGCGTCGGGGAACGTGTAGAACAGCGTCGCGTATTGCAACGCTACCCCCTGCTTGCCTTCGAACTTCAGGCCGAGCGCGACGATCTCGAGGAAGCACTCGTCCACGAACGTCGCGACCGCCGCGTCCACGTCTCCGCGATTCTCCGCCGCTATGTGCTCGTCCTGAACCTTGCCCATCTCTTCCGGTGTCATTCGTCCCCCTGGGTTCTCACGCCGGAGGATAGAGCGCCTCGACTCATCGCGCTCGATCGCCGCCAATCCGTCAGGCTCGCTTGACACGATGGGGGATATCCGGATATCCTCGGCTCATGGCGAAGGTTCTTGTTTCCTTCGACGATCGATTGCTGGCCAGAGTCGATCGGGAGGCCAAACGCCAAGGACTCACGCGAAGCGCATACCTCGCCCGAATGGCGGAACGCGAGCTCGGCGCTCGCAACGGACCGGGACGGCAGGCCAGCGTCCGACGCGCGATGGACCGGCTGGACGCGCTCTTCCGCGCCCACGGGATGCCCGAGGACCCCACGGTCGCGATCCGAGCAGAGCGAGACGCCCGGTGACCGAGGCGGTCCTCGACGCATCAGTCGTGCTCAAGTGGTTCGCGCCGAAGGCTGAGGTCTCATCCGAGCGAGCCCGTATCGTTCGGGAACGGCATCGCGCCGGCGAACTGATCGTGATCGTACCGTCGTTGCTCTTTCTCGAGATCCTCAACGTTGCCGGTCGCCGGTGGACGTGGCCCGAGGCCGACCTCCTCGACCTGGCGGCGTCTCTGAAGATGGTCGCCTTCGACGTGGCGGAGGCAGACCTCGAAGATCTGACTCCTTGGATCGCCTGGGGACTCTCTGCATACGACGCGGCCTACGTTGCGCTGGCTGAGTCCCGGGGTATCCCACTCCTTACCGAGGACGACCGGATCCTGGCCGTCGCTCCGGAGACAGCGATCGACCTCGCGTCGATCTGAACACCAGCGTCGACGAGGGCTAGAGCTTCGGCCGGGCCCGTTCGACGATCGCGCCGAGGTCCGGCCCGGACGGGAGCGTCCCGAACGCGCGGCCCCAATCGCCTCCCAAGCGTGACGCGCAGAACACGTCGGCGGCCGCGGGCGAGGCGTGGCGCACCATCAGCGAGCCCTGCAGCGCGAGCGCCAGGCGCTCCACCAAACGGCGAGCCCGCGCTTCGATCCCATCCGTGGGATCGGCCAACTCCACTCGCACCGATGCGATGAAAGAATCCAGCCGCGGATCCGCGCCCGACGCGAGCTCGATCTCCGCGAAGAGCGCGTCCAACGCTTGCGGCGTCTTCGCGAGCGCGCGCAGCACGTCGAGGCAGATCACGTTGCCCGAGCCTTCCCAGATCGAGTTCAGCGGGCTCTCGCGGAATAACCGCGGCATCCCCGAGTCCTCCACGTACCCGTTCCCGCCGAGCACCTCCAGCGCCTCGGCGGCGTGCGCCGGGCCTCGCTTGCAGATCCAGTACTTCGAGATCGCCGCGGCCAGCCGCCGGAACAGCATCTCCTGCTCGTCGTCGGCCCCCGCGTCGTAGGCGCGCGCGAGCCGCATCGCGGTGATCGTCGCTGCTTCGGACTCGAGCGCGAGATCGGCCAGCACGTTGCCCATCAACGGCTGGTCGATCAGCGTCCTGCCGAAGGCCGAGCGGTACGCGGCGTGGTGTGTCGCCTGCGCGACCCCTTGCCGCATCTGCGCCGTGGTCCCGATCACGCAGTCGAGCCGGGTGTGGGTGACCATGTCGATGATCGTCGGAACGCCGCGCCCCTCCTCCCCCACCATCCACGCCGTCGCACCGGCGAACTCGACCTCGCTGGACGCGTTGGACCGGTTCCCGAGCTTGTCCTTCAGCCGCTGGATGTGGAAGGCGTTGCGCGTCCCGTCGGGGAGCCAGCGCGGCAGCAAGAAGCACGACAGCCCGCCCGGCGCCTGCGCGAGCACGAGGAACGCGTCGCACATCGGCGCCGAGCAGAACCATTTGTGACCCGTGATCGTGTATTCGGAGCCCGGTCCGCCGCCGTTGGAAGGCTCGGCGCGTGTTGCGTTGGTGCGAACGTCGGAGCCGCCCTGCTTCTCGGTCATCGCCATCCCGGCGAGCGCGCCGCGCTTCGACGCCGACGGCATCGAGCGCGGGTCGTATTCGAGCGAGGTGAACCGCGGCTCCCACTCGGCCGCGAGCTCCGGCTGCTTCCGCAGCGCCGGCATGACCGAGTAGGTCATGGAGATGGGGCAGCCGTGGCCGGCCTCGACCTGCCAGGTCATGAACATCGCTGCCCGGGCGACGTGCGCGCCGGGCCGGTCGTCGCGCCACGGCAGCGCGTGGAGTCCATGCGAGACGGCGATCTCCATCAGACGATGCCAGGAGGGATGGAACTCGATCTCGTCGATGCGGTTCCCGTAACGATCGTGGGTGCGCAGCACCGGCGGGTTGACGTTGGCCTGAACCCCCCACGCCTGCGCGGTCTCGGACCCGGCGATCTCGCCGAGCTCGCGACAAGCGTCCTCCGCCCAATCGGCGCCTTCGCGGCCCAGCGCTTCGACGAGCGCGCGGTCGGACTCGAAGACGTTGTAACCGGCGAGCGGCGGCGGCTGGTTGGTGACCTCATGCGTTCGCATACGAGACCTCCTGAGAGATGGCACGCGTGCAGAACCGAACGATCGCTTCGACGAGCCGCCCGGGGTTCCGGGATCGCGTGGACGGCGAGAGCGGCCCGACGAGCGCCTCGCCCATCGCGCCGACCAAAGCCGATGCGGCGACCTGCACGTCTTGCTCGGGGAGCTCGCCGGTCGCGATCCCTTCGCGCAACAGGCGCGCGAAGACGTCGCGGTACGCGCGGCGGAACCGGAGCCGCTCCTCGTCGACCGCGGGGTCGGCGGGCTCCGCGATCAAGGCGTACGCGAGCCGCCGGCCGCTGAGGGCCCGCCCGGCGAACGTCTCGAGCGCGGCTACCAGGCGGTCTGTGGGTCGCGCGTCCGGGCGCGCGACGACCGCGCGCACCACCGCCAGCTCGCGCCCGGACGCGCGACGAAACACCTCCGCGAAGAGCTCGGCTTTGGACGAGAAGTGGCGGTAGACGCTTCCCGTCGCGACGCCGGCCTCATCGGCCACGGCCGCGATGGACGCGGCGCGGTAACCGCCGCGCGCGATCAGGCCGAGCGCTGCCCGCACGATGCGCTCGCGCGTCTCCGCGAGCCGCGCCTCCATCAGCTCCGTCCGGCGATAAGCCATCACAAGGATTGAACTACGGTTCATTCCTTGCCGTCAAGGGTTCCTCACGGCGATGATGCACCGCATGGAGCTCGCCGGCCGTGCGACGGCGGGAACCGTCGTTCCGGCGAAGCGGATCGCGGGCGTGACGTCCGAATGCTTGGTGCTCAGGCGCCGGGACTAAGTACAGGGTCGTTGTCCTGCGTCCCGAGCGCCGGGTCGACGACGGCAGCGAGGTCTTCTGACCTCAGATCGGCGAGGCCGTGAGGCCGTACGTCCCGTCGCCTGCCGAGAACCAGGTGAAGATCCTCGTGGAGCAGCACATGTGGAAGAGATCGCCGTCTCCGTCCGCGTCGGCGTCACCGGTGCGCCATGAGCCCAGCTGTAACCCATACCCGATCCAGGGGCGGAACCCCTCGACGGTGAAGCTTCCGTCGCCGGTCGACAGCCACACCAGCGCGTAGTCGCTGCAGCACAGGTGGACAAGATCGCCTTGGCCGTCGCCGTTCACGTCCGAGGCCGCCCATCTGCCCTGCTGCACGACGTACCCGTTCCAAGGACGGAATCCCTTCACCGAGAAGCTTCCGTCGCCGTTCGAAAGCCACACGAGCGCGTAATCCTTGCAACACAGATGAACCAGATCGCCGTGGCCGTCGCCGTCCACGTCCAACCCCGCCCACGAACCCTGCTGTAACCCATAGCCGGCCCAGGGACGGAACCCCTTTACCGTGAACGATCCGTCGCCGTTCGAAAGCCACACAAGCGCGTAATCCTTGCAACACAGATGAACCAGATCGCCTTGGCCGTCACCGTCGACGTCCGAGGCCGCCCATCCGCCTTGCAGGACGACGTACCCAGCCCAGGGACGGAATCCCTTCACCGTGAACGATCCGTCGCCGTTCGAAAGCCACACGAGCGCGTAATCCTTGCAACACAGATGAACCAGATCGCCGTGGCCGTCACCGTCGAAGTCCAACCCGGCCCACGAGCCCTGCTGTAACTCGTAGCCGGCCCACGGGCGGAATCCCACGACCGTGAACGATCCGTCGCCGTCGGACAGCCACACCAGCGCGTGGTCCTTACAACAGAGATGGACCAGATCGTCTCGGGCGTCGCCGTTCACGTCCGAGCTGATCCATCCAGGGAGCTGCAGGTCGTAGCCGGCCCACGGGCGGAAGCTCTTCACCGTGTAGGTTCCGTCCCCTTGACTCATCCAGGTGTTGGCGTAGTCGCCGCAGCACAAGTGGACCAGATCCGTCCCTCCGACGCCGTCGAAGTTGCCGGTGACCCATCGCGGCGCGGCGGCGAACCGCACGACGGGCGCGTCGATCAAGTCGTTGTCGATGTTGATCTGTTCGCCGCCCCACGTCTCGACGTGCCCGCCTCTGTACTGATGGATCCTCTGATGGTTCGTCCAGATCGAGTCGGGCAGCCATTCCTCGTGGTGACCGAAGATGCGCTTCGACTCGCCCCAGTGGGCGGTCCAGATGACGTCCGGCCTGAAGTATCCCGGGGTGTTGTAGGCGGCCGAGAGATTCGCGACGCCCGACGCCTCGCTCGAGTAGACGCCCGATACGTACCCGCGCTCGTGCAACCGCTTGGTCCAGTTCTGGAGGAACGTATGGACGGCGTTGATGCACGTCGAGTTGCCCGAATACGCCTCCATGTCGAAGTACAGCGGCGAGCCGGTCGGCAAGCCGAACTTGTCGGCTTGCGCGATGGAGTCGTTGGCGGCCGCGGTCCCCTGCGCCGCGGCGGAAGCGGGATCGATCTTCACGCCCGAGCCCGAGTAGCAGGGTGCCTGCCTTCCCACATACAGGGGAAGGAAGGACCACCCCTGCCGCGCGGCCGACGACACCCAGTCGGCGGACAGCGTCTGAGCCTTGCATCCGTGATTAACGCCCCCGACGTAGATGCCGATCGCTCGATACGGAGAGGCGAGCCACGCCTGCATCTTCTCGAGCGACGGGTTCGCGCACGTATCGAACCCGTCGCCTGCGAAGATGCCCTTCTGCAGCGGAGCCGGCTGCGTCTGCGCGGCCGAGAACCCGGGGATCGCCGCCGCCTCCCCCGCCGGCGCCTCTCCGGTCGGGGCGGGGCCGCCCGGCGTCGGCGATGCCGCTCCTGTTACGCGGATGCTTGCGACGATCTGGTCGGCGAGCGCCTCGCGCGCACCGAACGTCACGCGGACGATCGTTCGCGGACGCTCGAGCCCGACGACCACCCGGCCGCCGGCACGGCCGATCTCATCGACCCGTGCCGGCTCCCCGCCGACGTTCCGGCGGGCGGCCCCTCGCATGGAGGCGTCGGTTTCCTCGTCCCAGGGCTCCAGGTGGACGGCTTCGGCTGCGCCGACGATGACGGCAGGACACAGCGCTTCGGGGCCTTGATGGCCGAGGTACACGGTGTTCACGTCGAACCGCGCGCACCGGGTCGGCTCCCGGCGCAGATCGACGACGGGCCAGTCTGGCGGCACGCGGACGGTCACGCCGCCGAACGACACGACCTTGCCTTCGGTCGCCGACCCTGCGGTTCCCGGGGACGCGGCGACGGCGGCCAGCGAGACCACACAGATGAGCGAGCGCCGGAGACGCATGCGGATCGCTGAAGCCTACCCGCGGAGGAGGATCGTTACCGGCGCTGCCGTCCGCTCGGTTTGGTGAGGGCCCGCTTGCCGGCCGAGCGAGCACAGTCCTCGCAGATCCCCAGGATCTCGGCGCGATGGGTTCGGACCCGGAAACCGCGGGGCCGCGCGACCCGAGACGCCCACTCGCTCACGTCGCATTCTGGGATCTCCTCCACCCGGCCGCAGGACTCGCATACCAGGTGATGGTGGTGCTCGATCGAACAGACGCGGTACCGGAGCTGGACCGGGTCCTCGCGCAAGACGTCGACGACACCGTCCTCGGCGAGCATCCGGAGCGCGCGATAGACGGTCGCCAGGCCGGTCCGGCTACCGGCGTGGCGCAACCGGTCGTGCAACTCTTGCGCCGAGAGCGCTTCGCCTCCGGCGAGTGACGCCAGCACTTCACTCCGTTGCTTCGTCTCACGCCTCACGCCGCGACCCTCCCCCGCGCGAGTGAACGCCGAGCGAGCCGGAACGCGTCCGAGATCAGGTACGCGGCGACCGCGACGAGGACGATGGTGCCGCTGGGCACCGTGTCCAAGGCGTACGAGGCCGCGATCCCCGTGACCGCGCACGCGGCGCCGGCCAGCGACGCGGTCACCAGCGTCGCCTTGAAACTCCGAACGACGTTGCGCGCGATGCCAACCGGCAGGACCATCATGGCCGCGATGAGTAGGATGCCCACGACGCGCATCCCGACCCCGATCGTCAACGCCGTGAGCATCATGAGTCCTGCGTTGAGGGCGCCGACCGGCAGCCCACGGACGACCGCCGCCTCCTCGTCGATCGCGACGGCGACGAGGCCCCGGTAGCTGAGGGCGACGACGCCGAGGATGAAGACGGCGAGCACCACGATCGTTACGAGCTCGCCGGTCGTGACGCTGAGCACCTGACCGAACAGGATCCCAAGAAGCCCCGCGTTGAACGATCCGCCGAGCTGAAGCACGACCGCGCCCAAGGCGATCGAGCCGTAGAAGAACAGCGCAAGGCCCATGTCGGCCTCCTCGGGACTCCGGCGACGCATCGCGTCGATCCCGATCGCCCCCAGCACCGCGAACGTGAGCGCCGCGGCGAGCGGCGACACATCGAGCCACAGCGCGAACGCCACGCCGGCGAACGCGACGTGACCGATGCCGTCGCCGATCAGCGAGAGCCGCTTCTGAACGACGAACGTCCCGATCGACGGCGCCGCCGCCCCGACGGCCGCACCGGCAACGACCGACATCCAGAACAGCTCGAAGAAGCCCATCAGTGGCCCCCCACCGGGTGGTCCTCGACGAACATGCCGATCTGCTCGCGCGCTTCTTCGAGTGGGATCTCGTCCAGATGCCCTTGATGGAGAGCCACGACGCGCGTGAGGGAGGGCCCGACCGCTCCGACGTCGTGGGCCACCATCATGATCGTGACCCCGGAGGCATTCAGGTCGCGCAGGATCTCCGCGAAGCGCGACTGCGACTCCTTGTCGACACCCGCCGTCGGCTCGTCGAGCACGATCAGCCGTGGGTCGGATACCAGAGCGCGAGCGATGAGAACGCGCTGCTGCTCGCCGCCGGACAGCTCCCCGATCCGTCGGCCGGCCAGGTGCGCAAGGCCGACGCGGTCCAGCGCCTTCGCGGCGGCCTCCCGGTCCGCACGGCGGAAGACCCCGAACGGCGAACCGTGCACCCTCCCGGTGAGTACCACCTCGGCGACCGTGGCCGGCACTCGCGAGGAGATCGCCGCGCGCTGCGGCACGTAGCCGACCTTCTCGCGCGCGCGGGCGTCCCGAGCGGGAAACCCGAACAGGGTCGCCGCTCCCCCCTCCGGCTCGAGCAGGCCGAGCGCGACCTTGACCAAGGTGCTCTTGCCGCTCCCGTTCGGCCCGAGCAGCACGAGGAAGTCGCCGGCCCGCACGGACAGGCTCACGCGGTTGAGAACACGCCCGCTCTCGAAAGCGAACTCGATCCCACGAACCTCGAGAACCGCGCCGTCCGGTGCGCGATCGCTCAGCTCTGCTTGCATTGCAGCCCCAAAGCGAGCGCGGCAAGGTTCGCGCGCATCAACGACGCGTACGTCTCGCCCACGACGCGCTGCTCCTCGGTGAGCCCCTCGACCGGGTTGAGCACCGCCGTGCGCGCCCGCACCGTGCGGGCGATCGTTTCCGCCACACGCGGACTCACCAAGGTCTCGAAGAAGATCGTCTTCACGCCGGCTTGCTCGGCGAACCGGGCAACCTCCTCGAGCCGGCGAGGCGACGGCTCGGCCTCGGGCGACAAGCCCGAGATGGCGATCTGCTCGAGGCCGTACCGAGCCGCGAGGTAGCCGAACGCCGCGTGCGCGGTGACGATCTCCCGCTGCCGGCACGTTGCCAAGGTGTCGGCGAAGCTGCGATGCAGCTCCTCGAGCGACGTCTTATAGGTGAACGCGCGGCTTTCGAACACCGTCTGCTCCTCCGGGAACCGCGCGGTCATCTCCTCGGCCACCCGCTCGACGATGCGGATCATGAGCAGCGGATCCAGCCAGACGTGGGGATCGGTAGCCTCACCCTCCTCGACCCCATCCTTCACCGGGAGCCCTTCCAGCAGGTCGACGGCGGCGGTCTTGTTGGGTATGGCCCCGATCGCGTCCTCGAGGGCCGGCTGGAAGCCACCACCGAGGTACAGGATGAGGTCGGCCGAGCGGATCAGCCCGACATCGCTCGGCTTCAACTCGAGGTCGTGCGGCTCGACGCCCGTGGGAGTGATGTCGTGGACGCGCGCGAATGGGCCCCCGACCCGGCGGGCCGCTTCGG
The DNA here is from genome assembly GCA_040905475.1 of Actinomycetota bacterium. Lineage (NCBI taxonomy): Bacteria > Bacillati > Actinomycetota > Actinomycetota bacterium. Next base: position 12,994 of record JBBDRM010000091.1, on the reverse strand, counting down.
CCAGCGGGTAGAAGGCCGCTACGACGTCCAGGCCGGGGCTCGGCGACGTCCTGCTCCCGCCGCATCCGGCCGACGCCATCGCGAGAGCGAGCGCGGTGGCGACCACGCTCCTTCGGGCCCGAGCCATGCACCGACCGTAAGCGATAATGAGAATGATTGTCAATACGCCGAAGGCAACGGCCGAACTAGAGTGTTGGGCGAACCGGGGGAGGAGTCGTGGCCGAGGAGATGGATCGTCTGCCGAGCACCGAACAAGAGTGGCGCGCGCGGCTTACGCCGGAGCAGTACCGCATCCTCCGGGAGGCCGGAACAGAGCGAGCGTTCACCGGCCATTACGTCGACACCGAGGACGACGGCACGTATCGGTGCGCGGCCTGCGGCAACGTTCTTTTCAAGAGCGACGTCAAGTACCACTCGGGGTCGGGATGGCCGAGCTTCACCGAGGCGGTCTCGCCCGACGCGGTGATCCTGAACGAGGACCGCGCCCACGGGATGGTTCGAACCGAGGTCCGATGCGCCCGTTGTGACTCCCACCTCGGACACGTCTTCGACGACGGGCCGCGAGAATCCGGCGGTCGGCGCTGGTGCATCAACAGCGCCGCGCTGGAGCTCGATCGCGGCTGAGGAGCGCTAGCGCCCGGCCGGAACCATCGCCGCGATGGCGCGCCAACCGAGCAGCAACACCAACGTGACCGTCATCGTCACGATCGCGAAAACGATCTGCGATCCGTCGGCCGGCCGGCTCAGCACGATCGCTCGGATCACGACACCGACCGGGACGGCCATCACCCAGGTGATGAGCATCGTACGCAGGCCCGGCCGGGAGTACGTCCCCACGAACGCCGCCACGACGAACCATCCCGCCAGGATCGGCAACGCGTTTCGCGCGACCCCGCCGGCGGTGATGCCTTCGTCGTGGCTCGCGAGCCCGATCACCGCGAACAGGGCGATCGCGATCGCGTCCCCGATCAGGAGGATCCGCGGCGAGATCGTTCGGCGATCTCCGCCCTTCACGGCTCGAGCGCCCGTCGCACGAACTCCACGAGCTCTTCCTCGCGCCGTTTCAGCGCGCTTCGGCTCTGCTGCCCACCGCCCAGCGCCCGCAGGACGCCCGCCTCGGTCAGCGATCCCACGACGGCCGTGTACAGGGTGAACAGGAGCAGCGTCGGGTCTTGACGGCGGAACGTGCCGTCCTCCATGCCGCGCTCGAGGTGAACGAGGGCGCGTTTCCGCAGAGGCTCGAGCACGCCCGTCACGCGTGCGATCACCTCCGGGCCGCGCCGGGAAGCCTCGCGAGCGAAGGGCGGGAACTCCGGCCACTCCTCCGCCAGACGGAAGATGGCCGAGATCACCCGCTCGGGTCGCTCGCGCTCGTCCTCCCCTTCCAGTGCCCGTTCGAGCGCCGACGAGAGTCTGGTTGCGAGCTCATCGATGCAGGCGTCGAAGAGCTCGTCCTTCCCCGGGAAGTAGTACAGGAGCGTCTGCTTCCGGACGCCCGACGCTTCGGCGACCGCGTCGAGGCTGGTGCCCTCATAGCCCCGCCCACCGAACAGCGCGACCGCGTCGTGGATGAGCTGTCGACGGCGCTCTTCGCCACCCGTGCGCGTCATAGAAAGGTGCGGCCCCGCCGGGCGCCGGATACCGCGCCGCTACTTGACGACGGCTTCGGCCGGGAGCTTGATGCCGGCGCGGGCGATGTCCCGGATCGACACGATGCCCTTGAGCTCGCGCTCCCCGTCCACCACCGGCAGGTGGCGGAACCCGTGCTCGAGCATCACCTGGGCCGCCTCTTCGACGCTGATGTCGGGCGTGACGGCCGTCGGGGCTGGGGTCATGTAATCGCGGATGTGGGTGACCTCGGTGTCGATGCCCTCGGCCACGGCCTTCACGATGTCGCGCTCGGTAAGGATGCCGATCAGGTAGCCGTCCTCCGTGATGACCACCGAGGATGCCTTCCGCTCCTTCATCGCCTGCGCCGCCGCCTGGAGCGTCGTGGCAGGCTCGACGTCCAGGACGTCGGTCGTCATGATCTCCCGCAGCAACATCTGGCCCTCCCGGTCGGAACCGTCGTCGTACCTTACCCTGCTTCCGCCGACCCATGCACCCCGGTTCCCGCCCGCTATATCCGCAGTTCACCCGGCATGCGCGGCCGACAACGGTTCTCCTTAGTAGCCTCAAGCGATGCGCTTCCCTGGGTGGTTGACGCGCCCATCGGTCCGGCGGGCGATCCTGCTGGTCGGCTTCGCGCTGTGCGCGGGGCGCATCTTCGCGCCGGTCTCTTTCCCCTTCTCAGCCGGTGAGATCATGGTGCGGGTCACCCCGAACATCCCGGGGGGTACCGTCGCGCTCGACCTCGGGCCGTTCGGCGAGCTGTCGTGGAAGACCCACACGGCGCCGCTCGACGTTCACGCCTCGTTCGTGATCGGAGAACGGCCGCGAGGCCTGCCGGACCTTGCGGAGCTCCGGGATCTTCGACTCGCGTTCCTCATCCGCAAGCTGGTGTGGCTCGCGCTCGCCGGGGCACTCGGCGGACTCCTCGTCGCCGACGCGATGGGACGCAAGCGGATGGCGATCGCCGGGGGGATCGGCGCGCTCACCTTCCTCGCGGCCGGCTCGCTCGTGGTGGGCGCCACCGTCCTGACGTTCGATGCCAAGGCATTGGAGGAACCCCACTACCGGGGCCCCATCGAGGACGCGCCGCGGGTGCTCGAAGTACTCGGTGAGGTAAGCCGCGACCTCGCCGGCGCGCGGAGAAACATCAACAAGGTCGCGGAAGGCTTGCTGCGCCTTCACTCCCAGATCACGTCGCGACCTGCGGCGCCCTCAGGGCCGACGACGAAGATCCTCGTCGTGTCGGACGTCCACAACAACCCGATCGGTTTCCTGATCGCGCAGGAGCTGGCGCAGCGCTTCGGCGCGAGCGTGACGATCAACGCCGGCGACTTCACCGACCGAGGAACGCAGACGGAGGCGGAGTTCTTCGCGCGCTTCGGCGCGGTCACTCCGCGTCAGATCGTCGTCGGCGGCAACCATGAGGACCGCGCGACGCTGGACCGCGTCCGCACGATGCCGGGCGTGACGCTGCTGGAATCGGGCCGGACGGATCTCGTCGACGTCGAGGGCATCGCCGTGCTCGGCGAAACCGATCCCAACGCGTACAGCATCGCGTCGGACCCACGGAACGACCTGGCCGACGTGGAGATCCCGGCTCGGTGTGAGCAACTCGCCCGGCGATTCCTCGCCACCGACGCTCTGATCGTCGTCGTGCACGACCGTCGTCTGGGTGAGTGCGCGGCCGAGGCGGCGCGCGCCGCGGGACGTGCGATGGTGTTCGTCCGAGGACACGACCACAAGCCGTTGCTCGCGGTCGACGGCGGCGTGCTCGAGATCTCGGCCGGCACCAGCGGGGCCAACGGGATCAAGACACCGAAGAGCGCTCCGTTCGGCTTCGGCCTGCTCGAGTTCGATCCCAGCACCGGCGAACTCGTGTCGGCGTGCCTTTTCGCATTCGACGACCCCGCTCACCTGCGCGAGTCGGAGTGCCGCATCGCCCCGCTCGCCCCGCCCGAGGAAACGCCGCCGGGCTAGTATCCGAGCATGCCCGTGATCACGCTGGTTAAAGGCGATATCACCGCCGAAACCGTCGACGCGATCGTCAACGCCGCCAACTCCTCACTCATGGGCGGCGGCGGCGTCGATGGGGCGATCCACCGAAAGGGCGGCCCGGAGATCATCGAGGAGTGCCGGCGCATCCGCGCGACGACGCATCAGCAAGGCCTTCCCCCCGGGCGGGCGGTCGCCACGACCGGGGGCAAGCTCGCGGCGCGCTGGGTGATCCACACGGTCGGGCCCGTGTATTCCAAGAACGAGGACCGTTCGACGATCCTGGCCTCGTGCCACACCGAGTCGCTGCGGGTCGCGGACGAGCTCGGCGCGAAGAGCGTGGCGTTCCCGGCGATCTCGACCGGCGTCTACGGCTACCCGCTCGATCTCGCAGCGCCGGCCGCGATCCGCGCCGTCGCCACCGCAGCAACCGGGGTCGCGGAGGTGCGGTTCGTGCTGTTCGACGACGTCGCCTTCGAGGCGTTCGAACGCGCGTTGAAGGAAGCGTCATGACACGCGTCTTGGCGGGCACCGAGAAGGGGCTCTTCGACGTGGGCTCAGGCGAGACGCTGCTCCACGGCTCGGTCGGCGCGATCGCGCGTGGCCCGGACGCATGGTGGTCGGTGGTCGACGACCACCGCATCCACTCCTCGCCTGACGCCCGAGCGTGGAGCGAGGCCGCGGGCATCCGAGAGCTGAGTGCGAAGTGCCTCGTCCCTTCGGACGGCGGCGCCTTGATCGGCACGTCCGAGGCGCATCTGGTGAAGGTCGTCGGTAGCTCGGCGACTCGCGTGCGCTCTTTCGACCTTGTCCCGACCCGCGACGACTGGTACACGCCGTGGGGCGGCCCGCCCGACACCCGCTCGCTGTCTCGCGACGCCGGCGGTCGCGTCTACGCGAACGTCCACGTCGGCGGGATCCTGGTCTCTGAGGATGGGGAGGCCGGCTGGCACCCGACGGGGATGGACGTGGACGCCGACGTCCATCAAGTGCTCGCCCATCCCTCCGTTCCCGGCCTCGCGTTCGCCGCCACAGCGATCGGCATGGCCGTCACTCGAGACGGCGGAGGATCCTGGGAGTTCACCGACGATGGGCTGCACGCAGCGTACTGTCGAGCGGTCGCGCTCGCCGGCGACGTGATCCTGCTCTCGGCGTCGACCAGCCACACGGGTCGCAAGGCGGCGCTCTATCGGCGGGATCTCGAAGGCGACGCCTTCGAGCGATGCTCGGGTGGGTTGCCGGAGTGGTTCGCCGACAACGTCGACACATATCGCCTCGACGCGAACGCCGGGAGCGCGACGCTCGGAACGAGCGACGGCGTCGTGTTCGTCTCGGAAGACGCGGGACGATCGTGGTCGAAGCTCGCCGCCGGCTTGCCGTCGATCTCCTGCGTGGTGCTCGCCTAAGCGGAAGCGTCCGCGCCGGGCTTCCACGCGTCGCCCACGTAACGGAGTACGTCGATCATCCGGACGGCCTGCGCGGCCTCCGAGCTCAGGCGCTCCGTGACGGTGGCCGCGACCGCCCGTCGCACCTCGTCGTCGATGCCGCCGATGCGCTGAAGCACTTTCGCGCGCATCCCCTGGGCGGATAGCTCCACAACGACATCGCTCGGCAGCACCGGGTCGATATCGAACGCCAGGGTCACCGGAGCAAGGGCGCGCAGCGAGATCCGCAGCGCGATGGAGAGCTTGCCGCTGTATCGATGCGACGCCCCTGCAACGCGGACGTCGAGCGAGAGATCGATCGGGATCGTCGCCTCGAACGAGAGCGGTCCCGCGCGCCAGGAGTTCTTCGCGGACACGGTTCTGATCTTGCCGGTGGCAGTGACCGACGCGGCGCCGCCGGGCCCGGCGTTCATCGGCCCGACGCGGACCTCGTCGCCGGCGACGTGAGCGATCGTGGCCGCCACCCGCTCGGGCGTGACCACATGCGTGATGAAGTTCACGCCGAGCTGCTCGTAGGTGATCTCTTCCATCGTTCGCGAATGCTACCCATCCAACACGCCGCCTACCGACGGCCCGTTGAAACGCGTGTTGCTTGGGGCACCAAGCGACTGCTAGGCTGCGGACATGGACGAGCGGTGGAAGTCTCTCGGTGAGTTCATCCGGACGCAACGGCGCCTGGCGGACATGTCGTTGCGCCAGCTCGCCAACGTCACCAAGGTTTCCAATCCCTACCTCAGTCAGATCGAGCGCGGCATCTACAAGCCGTCTGCCGAGGTGCTCAAGGCGATCGCCGACGCCCTGAAGATCTCCGCCGAGAACCTCTACGCGCGGGTCGGATTGCTCGATGCACGTGCCCCCGAAGAGGTGGACGCGGAGCGTGCGGCGCGCGAGCAAGCCGCCGACGTCGAGCGCTCGATCCGCCTGGACGCCGAGCTCACCAACGAACAGAAGAGCGCCCTGCTGCGGGTCTATCGCAGCTTCGTCGCATCCGACCGCGAGCCCGCCGGCCGGGAGCCCCCCGCCGCCCCTGCTAAGGCGGCCAAGCAGGTCGCGAAAAAAACCAAGCGGACGACTTGACAGGCCAAGCATCCGCTTGGTATACCTAGCATCACGAAGAGCCCCAGTGGGGGGTCCGCAAGGAGGAAGACATGGCACGCAGCTATCTGAAGATGGTCGACGAGGCCGGCGACCAGGCCCTTTCGGCCCTCGGCAAGGCGCAGGAAGCCGTCGTTTCCACGGTCTCGACCGTGAGCGAGCGTATCGCCGACGTGCTCCCCGACCTGCCGAAGAACCCGATCGCCGACAGCGTCCCGACGCCGCGCGAGACCACGAAGACCGGTTTCGAGCTGGCCGAGAAGTTCCTCGGCGCCGCCAAGGACTACTCGCTCGAGATCCTGAAGGCGCTCGAGCCCCTCACCACCAAGACGTTCTGGAACGCTCGCAAGGCCAAGAAGGCCTCTGCGAGCACCAAGGCCGCGTAACACCAGACCCGGCAGTCGAAGCCCCGAGCTTGCTCGGGGCTTCGGCCTTCCCACCCCTCAGCCGATCACGAGGGGGTCACTCGCAGACCTCGCCTCGCCCCCCGGATAACAGGCGTCCAAGGCTCGGGTCCCAAATGTTGCAATTCGGACGGCAGAACCCCTAGACGCGCCCGGGCCCCAGCGAGACAATGCAAGTTCGGGGCTCGAGTCCGCCGTTTCTCGGAGGGATGGGGATGCGCTCTTCACCGAGGCGCGCCAGCCGTTTCGCGCGCATGACCCGCACGGGTGCGGCCCTCGCTTTGGCGGGGGCCTTCCTGATCGTTCCGTCTCCATCCGCGCCGGCGGCGACGACGCTGACCGTCAATACGCTCGAGGACGAGCTGAACACCGACGGCGACTGCTCCCTGCGCGAAGCGATCACGGCGGCCAACACGAACGCGGCGGTCGACGCGTGTGGAGCCGGGAGCGGAGCCGACACGATCGATCTTCCGACCGGGATCTACGGTCTCGCGATCGCCGGAACGGGAGAGGACGCCTCCGCGACCGGGGACCTCGACATCACCGAGGATCTCACGATCACCGGAGACGGCGCCGCCACGACGGTTATCGACGCCAACGACCTCGACCGGGTCGTGCACGTCTCGGGCGGGGTCGTAGCGATCAGCGACGTCACCATCACCGACGGCACGCTGGGGGCGGGCGACAACGGCGGGGGGATCATCAACACCGCGACGCTCCACCTCAACCGCGTCGTCGTGACCGGCAACACGGCCGACGACGTCGGCGGTGTCAGCAATTACATCGGCGGGACGATGACGGTAGTCGACTCGACGATCTCGGACAACATCTCCAACAGCGACGCGGGCGGCTTCTACAACACCGGATCGCTGACGATCTCGGGCTCCACGATCAGCGGGAACACCGTGGTCGGAGGCGCCAAACGTGGCGGCGGCTTCTACAACGACGGGCCGCTGACGATCACCAACTCCACGATCAGCGGGAACTCAGCGGCCGGTGGTGGCATCGGTGGCGGGATACACGTCGGCTCCGGATCCATCGCGCTTCTCAACACTACGATCACAGGCAACACGGCTTCACTCGGCTCCGGGATCGATGGATCCGTCACCAGCGTCCAGAACACGATCGTGGCGAGCAACGCGGGCAGCGCCTCGTGCGCGTTCGTCATCGGCTCGGGGTTCAATCTTGACTCCGACAGCTCGTGTTTCTCCGGCCCCACGGCCGTCCATGCCGACCCACTGTTGGGCGCCCTCGCCTTCAACGGTGGTCAGACTCACACGCACGCGCTTTCGACCGGCAGCCCGGCGATCGACGCCGGCACAAATGCCGGCTGTCCCGGAACCGATCAGCGTGGGATACCAAGGCCGCAAGGCCCGCTCTGCGACCTAGGATCGTTCGAGGTCGCGCCGCCGCTGACGGTCAACACGCTCGAGGACGAGCTGAACACCGACGGAGACTGCTCGCTTCGCGAGGCGGTCCAGGCAGCGAACACCGACTCGCCCGTCGATGCATGCGGTTCCGGGGACGGAGCGGACACGATCACGCTCGCTGGAGGGACCTACCAGTTGTCGATCGCGGGGTCGGACGAGGACGGCAACCAGACCGGCGATCTCGACATCACATCCGACCTCACGATCACCGGAGCGAACAGCGTCGTCAACGCCGGGGCGATCGGCGACCGCGGCTTCGACGTTTATCCCGGCATCGTCGCGATGTCGGACCTCAAGGTCCAGAACGGCTCCGTCACCGTCGAGCCGAACGACGGCGGGAACATCCGTAACTTCGGAACCCTCGCGCTCACCGGTGTCACGGTCGAGGACGGCACGGCGACGGGCGCCGGCGGCGGGATCTACAACGGGCCGGGCGCCGTTCTGACGCTCTCCAACACGAGCTTCACCGCCGGCCCAACCGGCAACGCGGCCAGCTCCGGCGGCGCCTTGTTCAACGACGGAACCGCCACGGTTGCCGGCTCTTCGATCGCGAACGCCACCGCCACCTGCTGCGGCGGCGGGATCCAGAACAATGGCTCGCTGACGATCACCTCCAGCTCGGTCACCGGCAACGAGGGCGGCACCAACGGCGGCGGGATCCTCAACGGCGGCGGCGCCACGATGACGATCGACGACACCGACGTCACGAACAACACCGCGTCCGACCACCCCGGCGTCGCGAACGACGGCACACTCACGATCACCAACGGGAGCCTGATCGCCGGGAACCAGGCGTATGGAGGGGGATGCGGCGGCGGCCTGTGGAACACCGGCGAGCTCGACGTGGCGGACACCGTCATCGACTCCAACACCCACGAGTGCGGTGCCGGCTTCTACAACGTCGGTCAGGCCACGGTGTCGGACTCCACGATCTCGAACAACACCGCCGTCGGCGGCCCTGGCGGGATCGGCAACGACGGGGACATGACCGTCACCAACGCAACGATCAGCGGGAACAGCGCCCCGGATGTGGGCGGTGTCCGGAACAACGGCACAATGTCGATCGTGGGCGGCACCGTCATCGGGAACAGCGCGACGTTCAACGGTGGCGGGTTGTCGAACCACGGGACGCTGTCGGTTGACGGGACCACGATCGTCGAGAACAGCTCGGGATCCGGGGGCGGCGGGATCAACGACGAGAATCGGGCGACCATCACCAACGCGCTGATCGAGGACAACGTGGCGGCGACCGCCGATTGCTGCGGCGGCGGCGGCCTCAACGTCGGTGGGAGCGCGGTGACGACGGTGGACGGTGTGACGTTCTCGGGGAACGCCTCCGGACAGGAGGCCGGTGCGATCTTCGTCTTCGGACAGTTGACCCTGACTGATTCGACCGTGACTGGCAACACCGCGGTGAACAATGCCGGTGGGATCCACGTGGACTCCGGCGCCAAGCTCGTGATGATCGGCGGCGCCGTTACGTCGAACAGCGCACCGTTCGGAGGGGGCATATCGTCCGAGGGGCCCTGCATCCCCTGCGGTCAGCCGGCTCCCGGGGTCACCACGCTTGACGGCGTGACCATCTCCAACAACACGGGGGAGCAAGGCGGCGGGATCAGCGCGTTCAGCGCTACCGTCTTGAACGTCTCCAACAGCACGATCTCCGGTAACGACGCGACGCTCGGCAGCGGCGGCGGGATCCTCAGCGGGGACAGCACGCTCTTTGTGAACTCCTCGACCGTCTCCGGGAACACGGCCGCGGACGGGGGTGGCGGGATCGAGACCGGCGGGACGGCGACGATCTCGGACTCGACCTTCGACGGGAACGCGGCGGCCGAGGGGGGCGGACTCCGGAACTTCGGGACGGCGACGATCGACCGGAGCACCTTCAGCGACAATACGGCGAACGGCGGCGGCGGGATCGAGAACGCCGGAACGCTCACCATCACGAACAACACGATCAGCGGGAATTCGGCGACGGGAGACGGCGGAGGCATCATCACCGAGGACACGGGCACGACCGTGGTCCGCAGCAGCACGATCAGCGGCAACAGCGCGCCGACAGCCGCCGGGATCAAGAACAACGACCCGGGAGGGCTGACGCGGATCAAGAACACCATCATCGCCAACAGCATCGGATCCGACTGCCAGAGCGGCACGATCACCTCGGCCGGGTGGAACCTGATCGAGAGCCCAGCCGGCGACTGCAGCATCGTCGGCGATCCGTCTGGCAACATCATCGGGTTGGATCCGATGCTCGGGTCGCTCGCCGACAACGGCGGTCCGACGTTCACCCATCTTCCCCAACCGGGCAGCCCGGTCTTCGACGCCGGGAGCCCGGACTGTCCACCCCCCGACGTGGACCAGCGAGGCGTCGGCCGGCCGATCGGCGGCGCCTGCGAGATCGGTTCCGTCGAGGAGGCAGGTGCTCCCGCCGCGGTGGCGGATCTGAGCGTGGTGAAGACCGATTCGGCCGATCCGGTCGACGTTGGGCAGACTTTCACGTACACGGTCACGGTGTCCAACGCCGGGCCACAGGTTGCTTCGAACGTGACCCTGACAGACGTCTTGCCGGCCGAGGTCTCCTTCGTCTCCTTCGCCGGACGGCCGGCACCGCCGTGCACGCAGAACGCCGGGACCGTGTCGTGCACGTGGGCATCGCTGGGAGTCGGATCGAGCGTCATGGTGAAGATCAAGGTCACGGCCGTCTCCGCCGGATCCGCTTCCAACACAGCCACCGCCGATGCGGATCAATCCGACCCGGACGGAGCCTCGGATACCGAGACGACGACGATCAACGGATCGCCGCCCGGGTCGACCCACACTCTGACCGTCACCCGAACGGGAACGGGCCAAGTCAAGAGCTCGCCCGCCGGCATCAACTGCGGATCGGACTGCCTCGAGGTCTACTCGGACGGGACCACAGTCACCCTCACAGCGAAGACGCGGGCCGGGACCACGTTCGCCGGCTGGGATGGCGATTGTGCATCGGCCGGGACGTCGCCGACCTGCGTGCTCGTGATGGACTCTGACAAGGCCGTGACGGCGACGTTCACGTAGTCGCGAAGGAACCGGCGCAGAACGTCGCGGGATCCGTGAGGACCTGCTCGAGGAGCGTGGGGAAGTCGGTCATGATCCCGTCGACGCCCATCTCGAGCAGCGCGCACATCGTCGCGACGTCGTTGATCGTCCAGACGTGGACCGCGAGCCCGTTCGCGTGCGCGTTCGCCACGAAGTCCGCGTTCACGACCTCGATCGGAACGCCGGGGATGGCGTCGAAGATCACCGGAACCTGCAACGCGACGTAGCGCGGGTTGGGAAGGCCGGGGAGCGGTCCCCGAGCCGAGGTATGGAAGATCGCCGCCTCGACGGTTGCGGTCGCGGTGTGGATCTCCGGCGCCCAGAGCTTGAAGAGCTCGACGGCGTGATCGAGGAACGACACCACGATCACGTCATCCGAACGGCCGAACTCCCGGAGCAGGTCGGCGAGGATCTTCTCGTAGGGTGCGGTGTCGGGAAGCGTGTTCTTGATCTCGATGTTGGTCGGGAAATCCGGGAACGTCTCGAGCACCTCGCGCAGCGTCGGGATGGTGAAGTCGTTCGGCTCGAAACCGGCCGGGGGCGGCACCGCGCCGGTCGCGACGCCGCGGAAGATGTATTCGGACTCCTCGGCCGAATGTGTCGTGCCGGCCACGGGGACGAACCAGTGCGCGGCGTCGAGCGTCTTGATCTGGGCCAGCGTCAGCTCGTCGACCCGGCCGGTCCCGTTGGTCGTCCGGTCGACGGTCGTGTCGTGGAGGACGACGATCTCTCCGTCCTTCGTGGCGTGCACGTCTAGCTCGATCATGTCGACGCCTTTGGTGAGCGCCGTCTTGAACGCGTAGAGCGTGTCGGAGGGCGCCTCGTTCTCGCCGCCCTGATGAGCGATGTTCCATACCCGCCGCTCGAGCCACGGGTTGTCACCGAGCGCGGCACCGCCGCCGACGGGCACGAACGTGACCGCGGCGAGCGCGAGCCCGAGCAGGTGCTTGATCATCCGCAATAGGTTCGCCCTTCCGGACGGGTCCACCTGCTTTGCCTCGCAGGCCGAGGGCCTGAGAGGCTAAGGACACGATGGCGAAGCTCGCGGGGTGGCGGAAGATCGCAGGGGCGATGTGGGGGCCGCCGGACGACCCTCAGATCTACGGCGCCATGGAGTTCGACGCCGGGCCGATGATGGACCTGATCGAACGGGGGAAGGCTGCCGGCCACCGCGTCACCGTCACCCATCTGGTCGGCCGCTCGATCGCGCTGGCGCTGGCCGCCGTCCCGGACTTCAACATGCGGATCTACGGCTCGAAGATGATCCCGCGGGGATCCGTCGACATCTTCTACATCGCGGCGGTCGAGGGCGGCCGCTCGTTGTCGGGCGTCCGCGTGGACAACGCCGACCACAAGTCGGTCTTCGAGATCGCCGACGAGCTCTACGTCCGCGCGTCTCGGATGAAAGCCGGCGACGATCCGGAGTTCGCGAAGACCAAGAAGACCATGGAGGCGCTCCCCCGCCGCGCACTCAAGCTCGCGATGCGATTCAGCGCGTGGGTGGCCGGCGACCGCAACAAGTCCCTGAAGGCGCTCGGCGTCAAGGCGAACCCGTTCGGGAGCGCGATGGTGACGAGCGTCGGCATGTTCGGCCTGCCGCAAGGCTTCGCCCCGCTGGCGCGCTTCTACCGGATGCCGCTCCTCGTGCTCGTCGGCGAGATCACCGACAAGCCCGTCGCGATCGACGGCAAGGTCAAGGTACGGCCGATGCTGCCCCTCACCGCCACGATCGACCACCGCTACGCGGACGGGTGGCACATATCGCAGCTGTTGAAGCCCTTCAAAGCCTACTTCGCGGATCCGGCGCAGTTCGAGCCCGACCCCGCGACGGTCCCGTCGCCGCAGGCACCCGCCCCCGAGGTCTCGGCGCCACCGCAAGACGGTGCCGGGAACCGGGGGGGGGGGGGGGGGGGGGGGGGGGGGGGGGGGCGGGGGG
>JBBDRM010000090.1 GCA_040905475.1 Actinomycetota bacterium | reverse complement strand
TTCGCGGCGCTGCGCGTTCGGCGTCGAGCCGAGCGGCAGCAAGGGCTTGCACGCGATCGTCGAGATCGGTGATCCCTTCGCCTCACCCCAACTCAAAGGGAGCTACCCGGCGGGCTCTGCGACACGCCCCCAATTCTTCGGGCTCACCCAAGGCCGCCGGCCAGGCCATCCCGGGTCCGTATGACTATCGGTCCGCCTCCGCTAGTGGCTCTGACCAGCGACAACGGATCGGCGACCATCGCAAAGGTCTTTGGATCGGTGACACGCTGGGGCCAACTTGGGGCCACGACTCTGAAGAACCTTCTAAAGAGGATGGCTCAACGGGTGGTGCACTGTGTTACCAGGCGATACGCAACGCGACGTAGCCGATCTCTTCGCGCGCGATGGGCGCCGCGGGATGAATGACACCGGTCTTTGAGACCGAATGGGATAGAAGTCCGACTCGACGCAACTCACCGAACGCGACGGCACGCATCGGGCAAGCTGGGAAGACTCTATGGACTGGATGGGCGAGAAGAGATGGATGCCACCAGTTCCGAAATCGGGAGGCATCCACGGAGTTGTCGAGCTTAGCCCCACATGAAACGAGGTCGGTTCGATTGACTTGGAGGCTGCCTCAGGATTCGTCTCAACGACCGGGGAATGCGCTTGTCCTCGCGACGCCTCACCCGTTGGCAGAATGTGTACCGGAGTGATCGACGAACACGGTCTCGAGCCATACGTCTGGATGGTCCTTTTGGAAGCGCTCGAGCCAGAACTGGCTCCGGAACAATGCGTAGCGGGCCCCGTTGGCACGGTGCAGGACCTCAGCTTCGCGCCAAAGGCGCAGGAGGGGTTCTCCCGCGGCGTCGGTGAGGCGAGCGATCGTGTAATCAAGGGGTGAGAGGTCGACGCGGGCGCCGAATTCCTGTGCGAGCCGATGCGCGGCGACTTCGAACTGCATGGGACCGACGGCGGCGAGAACGGGTGCCTGATCGCCGCGGTCGGGGTGCCGCAGAACCTGGATGACGCCTTCCTCGTCGAGGGCGGCGAGGCCCCGGCGGAACTGCTTGTAACGACTGGTGTCGCGGTTGCGCGCGACGGCGAAGTGCTCGGGCGCGAAGGTCGGGATCGGCGGGAAGCTCACCGGCCGATCGACGTAGAGGGTGTCGCCGAGCGAAAGCTCGGTCGCGTTGACCAGCCCGATGATGTCGCCGGGGTAGGCCTCGTCGAGGGTTTCGCGGTCGCGTCCGCGGACCTGATGGGCGTACTTGAGGGCGAACGGCCGGCCGGTGCGGGCGATGGTTGCCGTCATGCCGCGTTGGAAGCGTCCCGAGCAGACGCGAACGAACGCGATCCGGTCACGGTGGTTGGGGTCCATGTTGGCTTGGACTTTGAACACGAAGCCCGAGAAGGGCGCGTCGATGTGCCGAGCGCCGTCCTCCAGTGTCGGGCGAGCCGACGGCGCGGGCGCCAGCTCGACGATGGCATCGAGCAGGAGACGCACGCCGAAGTTGGTGAGCGCGGATCCGAAGAACACCGGCGTCGACCGGCCGGAGAGGAACTCGTCCCGGTCGAGGTCGGCGCCGATCGCGTTCAGCAACGCCGTCTCTTCTTCGGCGCGGTGCCACGCATCGCCGTCCTCAGCGGCGGCGCGCGCGGCGTCGAGGTGTTCCTCGGGCGCCTGCCGGGCCCCATGGGCGGTGCGGCCGAACCGGTGGTACGAGCCGTCGCGGCGGTCGAGGACGCCGCGCAGGTCGCCGGCGATCCCGACGGGCCACACGACCGGTGCCGCGTGAAGCGCGAGGGTCTGCTCGATCTCGTCGAGCAGCCGCAGCGCTTCCATGCCGGGCCGGTCGTACTTGTTGATGAAGGTCAGCAGCGGGATGCCACGCAGGCGGCAGACCTCGAACAGCTTGCGGGTCTGGGACTCGATGCCTTTGGCCGCGTCGAGCACCATGATCGCGGCGTCGACGGCGGTAAGCACGCGATAGGTGTCCTCGGAGAAGTCTCGGTGGCCCGGCGTATCCAGCAGGTTCAAGTGCACGCCCTGGTGGTCGAACCGCAAGACCGTCGAAGTGATCGAGATGCCGCGCTGGCGCTCGAGATCCATCCAATCCGAGACAACGGCGCGGCCCTCACGCCGAGCGCGCACGACCCCGGCTTCGGCGATCGCTCCCGAGTACAGGAGGAACTTCTCAGTCAGGGTGGTCTTGCCCGCATCGGGATGGGAGATGATCGCGAAGGTGCGCCGCTGCTGCGCCGCGTGCGCGACCGAGGACACCGTCGTGGTTTGCATCGCGATTGGTCTACCCGCGCGTGCTCGTGCGTTGTCTCGCTTTGCCGCGCAGGCGACGCAGCGAGGCGGCGAGCGCGTTCGCGCCCTGTGACTGCTCCATCAGCGCTCGGCTGCGCTCCTCGGCCGCGGTGATGAACATCTGCAGGCGCTCGGCGAGATCGAGATGCTCGATCGCACCCGAGTGGGCGCCGGTGAGACGGTCGCGGATCTCCAGCAGCTCGCGGATCTGATCGAGCGAGAACTCCAAGGGCTTGAGCTGCTTGACGAAGCTCGCCTGGGCGATGTCGGACTCGTCGTAGAGACGGAACCCGCCGGGGCTGCGCCCCGAGGGCTGGACGATGCCGACCTCCTCGTAGTAGCGCAGGGTCCGCAGCGACAAGCCGACCCGTTCGGCGACCTCGCCGATCTGGTAGAGCCCCTGTTCGTTCACGCGCCCGCCCTCTCGGCCTCGTGGCCGCAGATCTCGCATCGTCCCGTCTGGGACGGGACAGAGCCGGCGCTGGCGCACCGGAGACAATCCCGCGGATCGCGGGGGCGTCTTCGCGGTCGCGCCGGCGCGCGGACGCGCGGTTGGGGGGTTTCTGTGGAGCTCATCGTGTCGACACTCTACCCTAACGTTAGAGTAAGGTACAACGGGGTCCGGGAACACGACGAGGCGAGGACCACGCTCATGAGCAGACCCACCCGCATGCAGATCATCGAGTGCGTCGCGATGGAGTTCACCCAGGCTGGCCCCGCCACCAAGCAGGGTCTTCTGGAGCGTGCGCGCAGCGCCGGCGCCCCCGTGGCGGTCATCTCGACGCTCGAGCAGCTCCCCGCACGCCGGTTCTCCGACATCCGCCAGCTTTGGGAAGAGCTTCCCGGCATCCCGATCGGAACGCCATGACCCGAGACATCGCCTGCCCCTCCTGCGGCGAGCGGGAGCGGCTGCGCGGCGAGCGCGATGCCGAGGTGATCGTGCTGATCTGCGACACGTGCGGGCACAGCTGGGAGCGCGATCCCCGACCCACCTGCCCGAACTGCGGCGGACGCGACCTGGTCGAGGCGCCAAAGGCGGTCGTCGAGAAGGTGCGCGGCGACCAGATGTCGGTCGTTGGCTACACCAAGGTGCAGCTCTGCCGGACCTGCGACCGGGCGCTGATCGAGACACTCACGCGCTCCAAGGCACCACTGCCGCCCGACGCAATGCCGGTGGTGAGCCGCCACGCATGGGGGACCGACACCGGCGGGCTCGGTTCCGGCACACGCAAGGATCAGTGAGGCCGGAGGAGCCGGAGAAGCTCGCAGCTAAGTTCCGCGGCGCGCTGGTCGGCGACGCGCTCGGGGCGCCCTTCGAGGGAGCGGAATCGCTGCTCGAACGAGGCGGCATGGACGGCGCACACATGGCGAGCGTGTTCGCCCAGACGCTTGCACCTCTGCCAGGGCCGGGACCCATCCCGATCCACCCTTTTTGACAGCATGCATATTGCATGCTAGCTTGCCAATCATGGAAACGACGAACATTCAGATCCGAGGCGTCCCTATTGAGATTCGCGAACGCGTCAGACGGCGCGCGCGCAAAGAAGGCCGAAGCATGAGCGACTATCTTCTTTCGCTCATCGAGCGTGATCTCAGTGTTCCGACGCCCGCTGAATTCGGTCGCCGGCTCGCGCGACTCAGCGCCGTCGTGCTCGATCGGCCCGCCGCCCGGGACATCGAGGAGATCCGCGGAGAGCGCGACGTCGACCTCGACACTCCGCATCGAAGCAAAGCACGGAAAAGCGGTTGACCTATGTGATCGATGCCTCGGCGGCGGCCGAGGTGCTCTTCCGAACTCCGCTCGGCGAACGGGCTCTGGATCTGATCGGTCGGGAGGTCGTCGTTGCGCCCGAGCTCATCGATGCCGAAGTGATCTCTTTCATCCGCCGCAAGACGCTTCAAGGCATCGTCTCTCCGCAACGTGCAGGCGAAGCGGTAGATATGCTCATCGCTTGGCCCTTCGCGCGGCTATCTCACCGCCCGCTCCTCGTTGCTGCGTTCGGTTTACGGGACAACGTTTCGGCGTACGACGCGCTCTACGTTGGCGCTGCCGTCGCCGTCGACGGCGAAATCATCACCGCTGATGGACCTCTCGCGAGAGCGCCTATCACCGTAACGATCCACAATATTCGAGAATAGCTTCCCTGCCGCTGTAACCTGCTGGCCGCAAGCGACGCAGCGCGGCGGGTTCGCGTACGCGCTTCGCAAGGGGTCTGGTGGGTTCGATTCCTTCCGCCTCCGCGGAGGGAACGGTATGAGAACACACGTGACTGATCTGACGAGCCCGGTCATGCGAACGCCCCGGACGCGCCGGGGCATCCGCGATCGCGTGTAGCGGCTACCTCACGTTCGTCCGCGTGAAGCCGGCCTCGTGAACCGGCATGCGGATCAGCTTACGGCCGGGCTCGTCCCACTTCGAGAGCTCCGCCGCGAGCGCCTCGGACATCGGCCCGTAGTACTGCTCGTTCAGCTGCTTGTCGAGATAGTCGAACGCCGTCGCGAAGTGCTTGGCATTGACCTGTAGGTGGAACTCCATGGACGCCGCGTCCGGATGGACCTGAACGACCGTCAACTTGCTGCCCTCTTCGTCGAGGAAGAGGTGGAACGCGATCATCCGCGGTTCGTTCGTCTCGACGAAGTCGACGAGTTCACCGCAGCGCTTGCGCGCTTCCTCGAGCTTGCCGGGCTTGATCGTGTAAGTGAACACAGCGATGAACGGCCCTGTCATCCGACTCCCCTTTCGTCCCATCGCTTCCCGTCGTCGGCCGGAGGCGCCTCTTCGGCCCTTGCGGATGACATACTGAACCGGGCCGCTAACGGCTCGCTAACGGCGGCGGGAAGCGCGGGCATGGAATTCCGAATCCTCGGGTCGCTGGAGGTCCTGGACGGCGCTCGACACATCGAGCTGCCCTCGGGCCGGGCCCGGGCAATTCTCGTCCTCCTGATCCTCCACGCAGGCGAACCGCTCGCTTCCGAGCGTTTGATCGACGAGCTGTGGGGCGAGCACCCGCCAGCGACGGCGACGACCGTCGTCCAGGGACTCGTCTCTCGATTACGGAAAGCACTCGAGCCGCAGCGCGCGAAGGGCGCGCCCGCGTATCTCCTCGAGACCATCGGCCCAGGCTACCGGCTCGCCGTTGAGCTGGCGGCGGTCGATGCGCATCGGTTCACCCGACTGGTGGACAAGGCGCGCGCGGCGACGCCCGATCTGCGCGCCGCAACGCTCTCGACCGCACTCGCATTGTGGCGCGGACCTGCGCTGGCAGACTTCGTCTACGAGCCGTTCGCGCAGCGGGCGATCGCGGCGCTCGAGGAAGCACGGGTCGAAGCGGTGGAGCTACGGTTCGAAGCCGAGCTCGCGCTCGGTCGCGCTACCGGCCTCGTCTCCCATCTGCAGGAAGCGATCGCCGCGCACCCGTTCCGCGAGCGGCTCCGCGGATTGCTGATGATGGCTCTCTACCGGGCGGGCCGGCAGGCAGAGGCCCTCGACGTCTATCGCGCCACGCGCGTGTTCCTGCTCGATGAAATGGGGTTGGAGCCGAGCCCCGCGCTCCGCGAGCTCGAGGCGGCGATCCTCCGTCAGGATCCGGCCCTCGAGCTCCAGCGGACGCCCGGGCGTGCGCGCACCGACGACTCGTCCTGGTTGCCGCACGAGCGGAGGCGCGTGACGGTCGTTGCGATCGATGTAGCGCCTACCGCGGATCCGAGCGTCGATGCGGAAGCGGTGACGCGTGCGGGCACGCTGGCAGCGGACGTCGCCGTCGTCGTGCTCGAGCAACACGGCGGACGGGTCGAACGATCGCCCGGCGACCAGCTCGTCGCGTTCTTCGGCTTCCCCGTGGCGCACGAAGACGACGCGGTACGCGCGACAAAGGCCGCGCTCGATGTCCGAACAGCGGTGCACGGCCTCGACGATAGATCGACGCACGAATCGGTCCGGTACGAGGCTCGTACAGGCCTCGAAACCGGCGATGTCATCGTGCGGGCCGGAGCATCGCTCACCGAAGCGGTTCAGGGCCCGGTGGTGTCCGCGGCGACGCGGCTTCAACACGCTGCGGCGGATGCCGAGGTCCTCATCGGCCCCCGCGCGCAGCGGCTCCTTCGGGGCGTCGTGATCGTCAGCCCCGTCGAGATCACACGCGGCCAGAGCATCGAAGCGTGGCGCATCCTGGAGGTCGTCGCCGGCGCTCCCCCGATCCCGCGCGCGCTCGACGCGCCTATGATCGGACGGCAGTCAGAACTCACGCAGCTTCGATCAGCGTTCCGTCGCGCCCGTCGCACGGGCGTCGTCGTGCCGGTGACCGTCGTCGGCGACGCGGGGGTCGGGAAGTCGCGGCTCGCCAAAGAGGTCATCGCGACGCTCGGCGACGAGGCGCGCGCGATCATGCTGCGGTGTCCGCCGCCGGGCGACGCCATCGGCTTCTATCCCGTTCGCCAGGCGGTCGTAGAGGCGGCCGGGATCCAGGGGTGGCGCCGTCTGCACGACCTCCTGGCCGAGGCACACGACGGCGCCCACACAGTCCCGGCGATCGCGGACGCGATCGCGCTTCGTTCGCCGCCGGCGCATGCCGACGAGCTCTTCGGGCCTCTGCGCCTTCTGCTCGAGACCGTCGCGCGGGAGCATCCTCTCGTCGTCGTCCTCGAGGATCTGCATTGGGTGGACCCGGGGTTTCGTGAGGCGACGAACAGCCTGGCGCGCGAGACGTCAGCGCCCATATTGCTGCTATGCCTCGCGCGGCCGGACGTGGTCGAAGAGGTGTGGCCATGGGGCCAGCTCGTCACGCTCAAACCCCTAGAGGCAGGTGACATCGCGCGGCTGGTGATCGATCGCGCGGGCCCGCTGCCGGAACGGTCGCTGCGACGAATCGTCGACCTTGCGCAGGGGAACCCGCTTTTCGCCGAGCAGCTCCTCGCAGCCATCGACGATGGCGACCTGGCGACGATCCCGGCTTCGCTCGTCGGGCTGCTGTCTATGAGGATCGATCGCCTCGGGCCGGGCGAGCGCGATGTCTTGCGTGCGGCCTCGATCGCCGGCGTCGACGTCGAGACGGATCTTTTGGAAGCTATCCTTCCCGAGGAGGCACGTCCCTTCCTCGACCGGCACCTCGACACGCTCGAGCGGCGGCGGCTGATCGAGCGCCCAAGTTCGCGCGCGTTCCGGTTCGCACACGCACTGATCCAGATGGCGGCATTCCAGACCATGACGCGAGACGACCGCGTCCGCCTGCACGAAGCCTTGGCGCATGTCGCCGCGCGCGATCAAGGATTCCCATTTGAGTCCTCGACAGGAGAAACCGCCGATGCTCACAGGAAATCGTGAGCGCTCGACGGGTAGCTCCCACTTCACGCTCTGCTCATCAGCATGATCAGCCAGCCGTGCAACGGTCTCAGGATCTGATCGAAGCTTGTTGACGATTCGCTCAGCGGTTAGATACTTGTACACGTCGTAGAGGTGACGCCCACTCCCCGCGAGGGCACGCCCGTCATCTTTGAGGCTGAGGCGATGCGGCAGGGCCAACTTCTCTACCAAAGTTCGTTCTGGCGCGAGGACATCCATCTCGAAGGAGGCGAACTCGTCGTACTCGTCTTCGCCTGCAAGCCCATAGTCGATTACGTAACGGGCGATCATCGAACACAGCGCTCGCCGCTCGCGCGGCGGGTCGACGCCTCGACGGCTCATCGAGTAAGACGCCTTCAGTTACGACTTGAGGTGCCAAGCCTGCCGGGTAGAGCGTGCGCCTTGAGGCGGAGTTGAACCGACATCTGAACTGAAATCTCACGACCATCCCGAAGAAGTCTCAAACGCGGGGTACCGAGGCTGGTCAGCCAGCGAAGGCGCGGCCGCCTTCGAGGCGACCGCACTGATCGAGAGAGAGACCGGTGAGAATCCGGCGTCGAGCAGCGCTTTGACCGGTGCGGCTCCGCCTTACCGGTTTGCAGAACCGGAGAATTCAACGCATGCAGTAGTCGAAGGAACTGCGCCTCCGCTTGCCAGCGCGGATCTGCGAACGATTGGATGGATGTTGCCATGTCGAAGAGCCGGGTGATGCCACCGCCGGTGATGCTCTCGCCGCGGGAGGACGCCGGCCTGAGGCACGCGCGGGACCGGAGCCCGTTGTCCCCGGCGCCGCCGACGGATGCCGACATCGAGTCTTCGACTGAGTTCTTGCGCCTCCTAGGAGCCCCGGCACGGTTGCGGATGCTCTACACACTCCACGGCGCAGGAGAGCGGGCGGTCTTCGATCTGGCGATCCTGTCGGACACGAGCGCGTCTGCGTACTCTCACGCGCTGCGTCTCCTCCGCGCGCACGGCATCGTGCGCGCGCGCCGTGATGAACGGATGGTGAAGTACTGGTTGAGCGACCATTGGGTGACGTCGGTACTGGATCTAGTCGGACTCGTCGAGGAGCCACAGCTGAATCGTGAGGGTTCCGAGTGACTGACGTCCGCGGCGATGCCACGCCGGCCGCGACGACCAAGCGGCCTCTTATCGGTCGCAGGCGGGAGCTCGAGGAGCTGAGTGACGCTTTCGCAGACTCCACCAGCGGCCGAGGCAGGCTGCTCCTCATCACCGGCGATCCGGGGATAGGCAAGACCCGCCTGGCGGAGGAGCTTGCCCAAGGGGCCCGCGCGCACGACGCGTCTGTTCACTGGGGTTCGTGCTGGGAGGTCGGGGGCGCACCTACCTTTTGGCCGTGGCTCGAGGTCTTCCGCGGGATCGCTCGAGAGGTCGACGCGGAAACCGTCGCCGCTTGGGCGGGAGAGAGCGCTCCGATGCTGGCTCCGCTCGTGCCCGGGCTCGGAGAGCTCGCACTCGTTCCCGGAGCGAGCGCCGGCGACGAGGCGCGGTTCCAGCTCTTCGACGCGGTGACGGGCTTCCTCGACCGGGCGGCGGCGAGCCGGCCCGTCGTCCTGGTGCTCGACGACATCCACGCGGCCGACCGGGCGTCGCTGTTGCTGCTCCATTTCCTCGGACGGCGACTGCGCGACCTTCGGTTGCTCATCGTTGCCACCAGCCGGGACCTGGAGGTGGAGCGGGACCCCGACCTTTCCGACCTGATCGGCAACATCGCCCGGCTTGGCCGACGCCTCCCGCTCGGCGGCCTGGATGCCGACGAGGTAGCAGCCCTTGTCGAACAGGCGACGGGCGCACCGCCTTCGGCGGACATGGTCGAGGCAGTCCTGGCCAGTACGGGTGGCAATCCGTTCTTCGTCGACGAGGTGGCCCGGCTGCTCGCAACCGGGAAGACCACGCTCCCTGCCGGCGTGAAGCACACGGTGCGCCAGAATCTCTCGCTGCTCCCCGCCCCCGTGCAGGAGATCCTCGCCACCGCATCGGTTCTCGGCCGGGAGTTCCCGCTGGATCAGCTGGCGGCCGTGGCGGGGCGTCCCGCCGAGGACCTGCTCGAGAAGCTGGGTAGTGCCGCGTCCGCGCGCATGGTGCGTCAGCTGACGAGGACGCCCGGACGCTTCCAGTTCGCTCACGCACTCATCCGTGACACCCTCTACGAGGAACTGGGCCCGGCCCGACGGCAGGCGCTGCACCTCGCGGTGGCCGAGCATCTCGAGACCGCGTACGGGCAGGACTCCGCCCCCCATCTCGCCGAGTTGGCCCACCACTTCACGCAGGCCGCGAGCGAGAAGGCGGTCGACTATTCGACCCGAGCCGCGCGGCGGGCGATGTCCCAGCTCGCCTACGAAGAAGCGGCCGTCCTCTATCGGCGAGCGCTCGACATGCTCGAACCCGGCGAAGATCTCCAGCGCATGGAGCTTCTCCTCGCTCTCGATGATGCCTACAGCAGCGCCGGGAGCCGGGCAGGCGAGGACGCGGTACGAGAGGCGCTGCAGATCGGACGTCGAGTGGATCGCGCCGACCTCTTCGCACGGGCTTCGCTGCACGTCCTGCCCGAAGACGAGACGGTCGCCGCGCTCGACGAGGCCATCGCCCGCTTGGGGGAGGGCGACCCGGCGCTTCGTGCGGAAGTGCTTTCGGTTCTGGTGAACCGGTTGCGAGCCACTACCCAGTACGAGCGAGTGCTCGCCACCGCAGCGGAGGCCCTCCACCTGGCGCGCCTCGCCGGCGATCGGCGGGTTCTTGGATCGGCGCTGTCCGCCAACACCCAGGCGCTCCAATGCAGTCACGAGCTGGATCAGCGACGGGCAGCCAGCGAAGAGCTGTTGACCGTGGCCGAGGAGCTCGACGACGCCCGCCTCAAAGTCCTCGCCTACGTCGCCATCGTGACGGACTGCCTTCAGGCCGGCGACGTCGCCCGGCTGGACCAGACTCTCGCGCGATTCGCCGAGGCCGCCACGGAATCTCGCCGCCCCGGCTGGGCTCACATCGTCGTCACATGGCGAGCGATGCGCGCCCTGCTCGACGGCCGTCTCGCCGACGCCGAGCCGTTGGTGCTCCAGCAGCTCGCCATGGTTCGAGCGCTGCAATCGTGGATCCCGCCGGCCTTGATGGCGCAGCTGTTCCATCTCCGGAGGGAACAGGGCCGCTTGGCCGACATCGAGGCCGAAGCGCGGGAACTGGCAGAAAGCTCTCCCCAGTTCCCATGGTCGCATCGCCTCGCCCTGCTGCACCTCGATCTCGGCCGGCCCGACGAGGCTCGCGAGATCTTCGAGCGCGTGGCGGCGCGAGATTTCACCGACCTTCGCCCAGACAACCTCACGTTCAGCTTGCCGCTTCTGTCCGAGCTGGCTTGGGCACTGGATGATCGCCGGAGCGCTGCGCTGCTCTACGAGCGGGTGCTTCCGTACGACGGCCAATGTCTGCTCGCGTCGGGGGCGATGGTGTATTGCACCGGCGCGGCGGCGCGGTATCTCGGCTTGCTCGCCTTCACCTTGGGCCGACTCGACGATGCCGTTCGGCATCTCGATGAGGCCGCGACCAAGCACACCCATATGGGAGCACGATTGTTGCTTGCGCACACCGAGTGCGATCTGGTGATGGTGCGCTCGGCCCGCGGGGCCCCCGGGGACCATGAGCGCGCTGCTCAGGCGGCAGACCGCGTGCGAGCCACGAGCGAGGAACTCGGCCTCGTTCTGGTCGCTCGCCGGCTCGACCGATCGGCGACGGTCCCTGCCGTGCTGGCGCAGACCGCGCCGCCCGCAACAGCGTCTTTCAAACGGGAAGGCGACACCTGGGCGATCACCTTCGAAGGACACACCGCGCGTGTGCGTCACGCGCGCGGCATGGAGCTCATCTCCCGTCTCCTCTCCGACCCCGGCCGCGAGTTCCATGCGCTGGACCTCGAGCAAGGGGCTCCGGGCGCCGCCCGGGCGAACGACCCGTCATCGGAACTGGCCGTCGACGCCGGCGGTAGCGCGGGCCCGGCCTTGGATGAAGCGGCAAAGCGGGAGTACAAGCGCCGACTAGGCGAACTCGATCAAGAGATCGATCAAGCGACCCTCGACAACGATCCGGGGCGGCGCGCCGGCGCCGAGGAGGAGAGAGACTTCCTTGTGTCGGAGCTACGCCGGGCGGTCGGGTTGGGGGGCAGGGACCGGCCGACCTCCTCGGCCGCCGAACGGGCCCGCGTCAACGTCACCCGGGCGATCCGCTCGGGCCTCGCCCGGGTCGCCGAGCACCACCCCGTCCTCGGCGAGCACCTGGCCGTCACCATCCACACCGGCATCTTCTGCTCCTACACCCCGGATCCCCGCGTCCCGATCCGCTGGGACACCTGAGGCCAATTCCTCCATCTCCTCATCGAGCAGGCGCCGAGTGGGGGCGCTCAGGAACAGCTCCGGCTCCTCCATCTCAATCCGCCCGGCGTGCGGCGCTGGTGTAGCGCAGGCACTCGCAGCTCTCGAAGTAGGCGAGGTCGCGCACGGCAACGGCGCCCTCGTGACGACCGGGCCCGAAGGATGCGATGGGGATGGCGGCCGACTCGAACGTGCCCCCCACCGCCTCGATGCCGGCCAGGAGCGTGGCCGGCGTTAGCCTGCTCCCGGCTCGCGATCCCGCCGCAGCCAGGAGCCAGCCCAGGTCGCAGTGGACCAGCGCACCGCGCTCGGCGTTGGAGTCGGACCATTTGAGCCCGGCGGCAATCATCAGCGCCACGCAGCGGTCCCACGCCGGCCAGCGCTCCGGGGAGGACACGTCTTCGTTGGGGAACCAACCCACCCCCTTCAGACCGCGCAACTGCTCCTTCACCGTCCCGGGCCACGTCATCACCGTTCTCGGCCAGTCGTTGGTGGACATCCCGTAGGTCGGCCGGTAGTGCTGCGACTCCGCGGCACCGGGGAAGAGGAAAGAAGCACTCGACCAGAAGATCACCCGGTTGGCCTCCGGAGGAGACTTCATCTTCAGCACGGCCGTTGACGTCTGTGCTTGGAGGTCGGCGAGCGACGAGCTTTGGTCGAGTTTCATCCTCACGACCTTGGTCACCTTCACTCCGCGCGCGGCCAGGCCTTTGACGATGATCTCCGTCGTCCGCCGGTACTTTGGTCGTTCATCGGACAGGATGCCGACGACGCTACCGGGGCCGAAGAACCCCTGGTCGACCAGGGCGGGCGCGAGGATCCGCGCCGCGCGCGTCATGTTCATCCAGTTGGGGTTGGCGTAGAGAGGGAAGCGGTCGAGGGTCTCCGCATCGTTATCGATCCGACCGCCTTCGATGAACAGGATGTTGTGACCCGCCAGACACGCCAGGAAGTCGGGCGTGTGCCCGAAAGACTGTCCGATCACCACCGCCACCTTGGCGTCCTCACCATAGAACGCACAGGCCGCCGGCTCCCGCTCGAGGAACGTCTGGCTTTCGTAGCGGTAGTAGAAGGGAACGATCCTGCGCCCCGCCACCCCGCCGCGGGCATTGAGGTCATCGATCACGACCTCGGCCCATTGCCTTCCCGGCGGCCGGGTGATCGGGATCCCCGCGATCTCCTCGAAGTGGATGTCATCGACGCCGACCTTGATCTCGGTGTCGGTGATCCCCGCCGAAGGCAGATCCCGGAGGGCGACGATCGGCGCTCCTGGCCCGCTCGGCCCTAGGCTGCCCGGCGTTCCGGTGCCCGGACCACCGGCGCCATCGGGACCTAGCACGCCTGGTTCTTGGACGCCGGCGAAGGCGTCGCCCATGCCGGTGTTCGAACCGGGATCGCGTTCGGTCGAGCTGCAGGCGCCCAGCAGTAAGGCTAGCCCCGCAGCCATCGCAGTGACCCGTCGCTTAGTGCTCATTCGTCTGCCATGCACTATCGGTGCTCTCTCGGTGCCGAAACAAGGGGCTCACCGAGCGATTCTCGACTGAATGGCCGGCGCGTGGACAAATATCCCCGCGGTAGCCGTCTCCTCAGCCGGGTGCAGGCCATCCGTCAGCTCGCGCGTGGGTAGTAGACGGGGAAGGTGTCGACGGGACCGGCGGATATCTGACGCTGGTCGGAACCGTCTGCGTTCATGACCCAGATCGTGCCCCCTCCTCCACCCATAGCGCCTCGAGAAACGGCGATCTGACTGCCGTCCGGCGACCAGGTGGCGTAGCTGTCCGACACCGTATTGGTCGTGAGCCGCGTGAGTCCGCTGCCGTCCGGGCGGATGGTGTAGAGCTCGGAGGCTCCGCCATCTTGGTCCGATCCGAACACGATCCGGTCGCCCGTGGGAGACCACTGGGGTGAGGTGTGGGCGGCACCAGGAGGCGCGGCGGTCAGCGGGTGCTGGTTTTCGCCGTCGGCGTCCGTTATCCAGAGGCTGATCGTGCCGGCGCGGGTGCTGACGAAGACCAGCTGGGTGCCGTCCGGCGACCAGCTCGCGACATTGTTGCCCAGGATGCCATCGGTCACCTGATCCAACGCGCTCCCATCGGGCTCGACGGTGAAGATGTTCGATACGGCCACCGCGACGGTGCCGCGGCTGAAAGCGATCCGGCCTCCGTCCGGCGACCAGTCCGGCCGGTAGTCGTCGATGACGGGATGCGGCATCAACGGTGCGGCGCCGCTGCCGTCGACGTTGGCGATGAACAGATCGACCGCCGGACCACAGCAACTCGGGCCGAGCGGCCGCGTGAAGTCGGCGGATCGGACGAAGGCGATCCGCGTGCCGTCGGGTGAGATGTCGGGATGCACCTCGTCCCGGGGGCCGCCCACCACCAATCGCGTGTCCGTGCCATCGTCGTTCATCGAGTAAAGGTCGAAGGTGCCACCCCGGTTGCTGGCAAACATGATGCGGTCGAGCGGTGTTTCCGCCGAGGCCGGCATGGAGTGAACGCCCAGCGATGCGCCCAGTGCCAAAGCGATCGCAACCCAACGTCTCACCATCATCTTGATCCCCGCCTTTCGTCGTCGCCCTGAGGCGTCTTCCCGGTCTTGCACCTCAGGCGTTCACGGCGGCGGAACGGATGTTCATTCCGGGCGCGGTCCGAGGAACGCCGCTCGCACGAGCGGGTGGTCCCGCAGGGCGGGGGCAGGGCCGTCGTAGAGAACCCGTCCGCGCTCCAGGAAGCAGGCCCGAGGGGCGATGCGCAGGGCGAGGTCGACCGACTGTTCGACCATCACGACGGTAGTCCCCGCTCGATGCAGCCGACTCACGACCGCGAGGAGGTCGTCGACCGCGCCCGGCGATAGCCCGAGGGTTAGCTCGTCGACCAGCAGCAGCCGCGGAGAGGCGATCACCGCCCGGGCGAGGCCGAGCATCTGGCGCTCGCCCCCCGACAGTGTCGCCGCCCGATGGTCGCGCCGCTCGGCGAGAATGGGGAAGGCGGCGAACGCGTCGTCGACCGCGGCTGCGGCCCGGCCCGGACGCAGGGACCGGGCGAACAGTCGCAGGTTCTCGGCAACGCTCAGCGGGTCGACCACCGCCTCGCCCGCGCGTACCGTGGTGATGCCGAGACCCACCCGCCTTTTGGCATCCAGATACGTGATGTCCGCTCCGTCGAAGCGGACCGTTCCGTCGGCGGGGAGCAGGGTGCCGGCGAGGGTCGCCAGCAGCGTCGATTTTCCGGCTCCGTTGGTGCCGACGATCGCGAGCACCTCGCCCTCTTCGACGGTGAGGTTCACGTCGAACAGCACCTGTACCGGACCGTACGCGACGTCCAGACGCTCGCAGGTGAGCAGGGGGAAGCGACGTCCCTCCTCCCGAGCAGCGTCCGTACGCTCCTCCTCTTCCAGCCGCTCCAGCATCCGATCGATGTCGGCATTCATGGTGGCCGCCGCGCTTCGCAGCACCAGCGCCGCCAACAAACCCGGAACGGCGATGGACAGGATCGCTCCGGTCGTCCCGAACCGCCGATCGATGCCGGAGAGGAGCAACAGCCCGGCCATCCCCCCGACGCCCACGAGGAAGACTCCTTCGAGCGCGGTCGCGTGGGGCCGCATGCGCGCCGGGGTCAATGACAGCACGCTCGCGGTGAGGAACGGGCCCATGGCGGCGAGCAGCATCGAGAAGACCGCGTAGAGCACCGCCATCATCCAGAAGGCGGGAGCAAGCACGGAGGCGGACAGGGCCAGGAGCCCGGCGGCGAGCATCCCGGCGGCCCCTCGCAGCAGGCTGGAGGGATCTCGACGGAACCACCGCTCGCCCAACGGCCCGGCCACGGCCATGCCGCCGGTCGTGGCAGCCGCGATCACCGCGAAGAAGACTCCGCGCGCGCCGGGGCCCATGCCCCACCGTTCGTCCAGGAAGAAGAACACGTAGGTGACGAGGGGCGCCAGGAGCACGCCCAACGCTGCCGAGCCGGCCAGGATACGTCGATAGGTTGGGATCAGGAAGAGGCGGCGGGTCACCTCGACGAGTCCCAGCTCGACGGCGCGCTCGGCCCCGGAACGCTGCGCGCCGCGGACGGCCGCGCGGACTCGGGCCGTGTCCCAGCGCCCGTATCCGGGGTCGCGAAGACGAACCGCGACTACGGCCGATACCAACGATGCGCCGCCCAATGCGAGGAACACCCCGCGCCACGAGAGCCCGGCGAGCGCGGTGAGTGCGGCGACGAGGAGTGGGGCGACCACGTTACCGACCCCATCCATCGCCCGGTACAGGGCCTGCATCCGCACCCGCAGTTCGACCGGATAGGAATCGGCCAGCAGCGGCGGATGAACGGCTCGGACCGAGCCGCTGGTGGCGCCGTCGGCAACCGTTATCCCCGCGAGCCCCAGCCCTCCGCCCACGAACGCGGTTCCCATCGTGGTCGCGCTCCATCCGATCCCGGTCAAGACGGAAACGAGGCCGCGGCGGCCGAAGCGTCCCACGAAGGCCGCCATAGGAAGGCCGGCCAGGGTGAAGGCGAGAGCGGACAGCAGCAACATCCCGGCAAGCGCCGAGCGGGGGATGCCCAGGCTGCGACTCAACTCAGGCGCCAGAACGACGAAGGCGTGACCGTGGAACTGATCGACCATCCCAAGCAGCCCGATGGAAACCGCGGGATACCAGCCCACCCCCGAGCGGGACACCGCCTCGCGGATGGGCGACGGCGCCGCCCCGCCGATCCCGATGATCTGCCGCAGGGCGGGGACGCTCACGCCGCCCTCACAGTGAACTCGACGAACGCTGCGGCTTCCCCAACCCTCAGGCCCTGTGCGTCGACCAAGACCACCGTGACGTCGTGGCGGTGCCGTCGCGCAGCGGGCTCATCCGCGCGCGGGGCCAGCGCCGGGATAGTCAGACTCGTATCCCGGGTGAGGAAGATGTGGTTGTTCTCGAGATAGCGGGTGTCCGGGCAGCCGCGCGTCGCACGGCAGACGTCGTCGTTGCGCGCGAACCAGTCGAGGCCCTTCCCCGGTGGCTGTGGCGAGCCGTCCACGATCACCAAGAAACGGCGCTGGCCCGGCGGGATGTCCCGCACCGTCCATCGCACCTCGATCGGCAGTGTCACCGTGGAACGGTCGGCCGGCGCGGTGATGCGCAGCCTGGTGTCCTGCACGAGGTCGATCCCACGGACCTGGCACCCGCCGATGAGCACCAAGGACAAGATCAGTGCCGTTCGACGGATCACGTCGCGACTCCGAAGTAGACGCCGACCACGGCCGGATCCGATGTCACGTCGTCGGGCGAACCGTCGGCCAGGATCCGTCCACCGGCCATCACCACGATCCGATCGGCCAACCGCCGCACCAACGGGATGTCGTGCTCGACCACCACCAGACCGGCGCCGGTTTCCCGGCGGACATCGAGCAGCAGTTGGACAAGGCCCTCCCTCTCCGCCTGGGCGATCCCCGCCGACGGTTCGTCGAGCAGGAGCAGCCGGGGCCGTCGAGCGAGCACGCAGGAGAGCTCGGCCAGACGGCGCATCCCGGTCGACAGCTCTCGCACGGGCACCTGCCGGTGCGCGTCGAGGCCCACGAGGGCAAGCAGATCCAGGACGTCGTCGATGCGGCGGGTTCCGGCTGCAACCGCCACCGCCTCGAGCACCGTAAGGGTGGGGAACAGCAACGGATGCTGGAAGGACCGAACCATCCCCCGTCGCGCGCGCTCCTCGGGAGGATGGCGCGACAGTTCGTCGCCGCCGAAAAGGACGGTTCCCGTATCGGGCCGCACGAACCCCGACAGCACATCGAGAAGCGTGCTCTTGCCGGCACCGTTGGGTCCGATCAACGCGACGGCTTCTCCGGCGTCGACGAGCAGCGAGACGCCGTCCACCGCGCGCACCCCGCCGAAGTTCTTGGCCAGTCCTGTCGCGACAAGGAGCGGAGAGGCGGTCGGAGAACTAGCTCGGGCCAGAACCGCGGGCCGGGCGGGTGGCACCGGCGTCCGCGGCAGCCGGGCGAAGAGGCGGTCCCGTGCTCCGCTGAAAAGCCCGGCGAGCCCGCTGGGCAGATAGAGCAGCAACACGAGCCAGCCGAAGGCGGTGGCAGCCAGCCCGGCCGCGTCGAGGTCCACGAGGGACGGTACCCCCCGGATGTACAGGGCGCCGACCACCGGGCCGGCGAGCGTCCCCAGCCCGCCCACCACGGCCATGGCCACCACCTCGATCCCCCCGACCGGTTGGAAGGCGCCGGGAGTAAGAAGCGACAGGCCGTGGCCGAGAACCGCGCCGCCTACACCCGCGAGTGCCCCGGCCAGCGCCGACGCCTGCAGCGCACGGTGCGTGGCTCGCACCCCGAAGGCCCGGGCCTCGTCCTCGTTGTCGCGCAGCGCCACGAACGCCCTCCCCATCGAGCCGTGGCGGACGCGCGCGCATACCCATACGGCCGCCGCAAGCACCACCAACGCGAACACGAAGTACCGCCGGCCGGTGTCGAGCGGGTAGCCCGCGATGACCGGCCGGCCGGGAGCCAGACCCTCGCCCAGCATCCACGGTTGCTCAAGCAGCCACACGTGAACCACAGCTGCGAATGCAAGCGTGAGCACCGGCAGGGCGAGGCCGCGGAGTCGGGACGCGGCAGCGCCGAGCATCATGGATACCACGGCCGCCGCACAACCGGCTGCGGCGAAGGCCAACACGTAGTTGCCGGTTCGCCGGGCGATCAGGGCGGAGACGGTGGCGCCCACTCCCGCCAGAGCGAACTGACCGAGGCTGAGCTGACCGGCGAGGCCGGAGAGGAGCCCCACCGACAGAGCGATGATCGCCAGTGCGGCGACTCCGCTCAGGATGGTTGCGGTTTCGGCTGAGGTCAGAAGGCCGGCTGTCAGGGCCATCGAGAAGGCGCCGGCGCCGATCAGGATGGACCTATGGCGAACAAGCCAGGTAGGGCGGACGTCGGCCGGGAGCGGAGGCCAGGGGACAACCGCCGCCCACGCGGCGCCTTCGCGGACACCGGCCGGACCGGCCATGCGGCGTACGACCACCGCTCCCAGGACGACGACGCCGAGCGTAAGCTCGACCGTCCCACCGCCCTCGAGGTTCCACCGGAGGACCTGCTCGAGAACGCCGATCCCGACTCCGGCAGCCAAGGCGCCCGAGAGGCTGGACATGCGAGCGAGGAGTCCCGCCGCCAGCGCACGCAGGAGCAGGGTCAGCCCGAGCGATTGCTGGATCGCCCCGAGGTCGCGGGCGGCAAAAACCAGGATCGCCGTGAATGCGGACAGGCCTCCTGCCAGCATCCACGTCAGCGCCGACATCCGCCCGGGATGGATCCCCAGGGTGCGGACGGCCGCAGGGCTGGCTGCAGAAGCTCGCATCGCCGTACCCAGCGACGTGCGCCCGAGGAGCAGCGCGAGGCCGATCGCCGCCAACGGGGCGAGAAGCAGTACGCCGGTCGCCGATGGCGATACGTGCAGCGCGCCCACATCGAAGGCCGGAAGGAACGGCGGATCGGGCAGAGCGGCGCCGGGCAGTGATCCCGTGAGAGCGAACGCCAACAGCGGAAGGAACTGCGCGAAGCCAAGGGTGGCAACCATGCCTACGAGGCGCGGCGCGTTCCGGAGGCGACGCACGACGGCCAGCTCGACGACCAGCGCCGCTCCCGCGCCGGATGCCAAGCCCAACGGAAAGGCCGCCAGCCAGGGCAGCCGCCAACGGAAGACGGCCAAGGCCATGATCGCCGCGCCGAATGCCCCCGCTTCCCCGTGCGCGAAGTTGACGATCCGGTTGGCCCGGTAGACGAGCACGAGGCCGACGGCGAGAAGACCGTAGGCCATGCCGGTGATCGCCCCGAGCACCAATACAGCGCCGGGAACCTCGAAGCCGAAGATCGTCACGCCCGGATATTAGGGACGTTTCGAGCACGTTTCGATAGCCCGGAACGTCGTAGCCCAAATCCTCCCACGACGAGAGCGGTCCCGAGCAACGCAGATGGACCAGGGTCCCATCCGGTCGCAGCCAGGCCGAGCCCCACGGCCGCGAGCGTCGACGTTTTCGCGTGACGGCCTGTGAGGAGGCCGCCCGTCCGGGGGGCGTAGGCCGGGTAACTCTCGCCGAACTCCCGCCCCGGCGGGTTTGTGTTCGTGATCCGGGTCTGGCTCGAGCCGTCGGCGTTCAT
The DNA here is from genome assembly GCA_040905475.1 of Actinomycetota bacterium. Lineage (NCBI taxonomy): Bacteria > Bacillati > Actinomycetota > Actinomycetota bacterium. Next base: position 8,760 of record JBBDRM010000090.1, on the reverse strand, counting down.
CACGTAGATCTCGTAGCCGCCGATGAGATTGCATGCCGCACCGACGCAAGGGATCGTCGATCTCGAGTACGCGATCCGCGATCCATCAGGAGACCACGCCGGGAACTTGTTCTCGGCCCCGTCTTCCACCAGGCGCGTCTGGTCCGTCCCGTCGGGTTCCATGGAGTAGACCTGCCTGCCTCCACCGTCGCGCGTCGACGTGAAGACGATGCGGTCGGATGGCGCCCAGTTCGGCGTGTAATTGTCGGCAGTCGTCGTCAGCCGAGTCTGGTTGGCGCCATCGTCGTCCATGACCCAGATGTCGAGAGCTTGGGTACCGAAGACGATCTGTGATCCGTCCGGCGACCAGGCCGCGGGATAGGCATCTCCACTCGTCGTGACGGCGTGCTTGTCGCTGCCGTCGGCGTTCATCACCCAGACGTCGAGGGGGGATGGGTTTATGCCGTGGCCGTAGAGGAGACGCTTCCCGTCGGGGGACCATGCCGGCCGGACGTTGACACCCGGCTCGTCCGCCACAACGACCTCGTTTCCGCCGCCCGCGTCCATGACCACGATTCTCGACGCGACCAGGTTCGCCGACTGGTAGACGATCCCCCGGGTGAAAGCGACGCGGGTGCCGTCCGGAGACCACGCCGGCTGCATGTCGTCGAAGGGCGCGCTATCGGTGAGGCGTGTCTGGCCGGATCCGTCCTCGTTCATCACGTAGATCTGAGCGGTGCCAGTGCGGCTGGATGAGAACGCGATGCGATCGAGGACCTCCCGATCGAGTGGCGACGTGCTCGCTCCGGCCGATGGGCTGCTCCCGGCAAACGCGAGAACCGCACAGAGGGATAGAGATCTCCAGACCCTGCTCTTCATCTCCACTCCTTCCCGCAGACATCAGTCAGGCGTTCACCGCGGATGAACGGATGTACCGGACGGCTGAACGCCCGGGGAGAAGGTCAGGGCTTGAAGGGCGCCGGCTTGCGGCCCGTCCGCGTGGCGCTCCGTTTGGATGGCTAATGGCTCGCGGGTTATCAACACCGATGAGGAAGCCGACGCTGAACCGAGAACTGACCCGAAACCGCGACGTGCCGTTCCGTCCCATCGGACGCAGCCGTACCGCGCATCCGTTCTAACGTGCGACAACGCGCTTCAACCATTCGCAGCTTGCGTATTGAATGAGCTTGGAGCCCCTTAAAAACCGGTGCGACGGCGACGAGCCGGCGGGTGGTTCGATTACTTCCGCCCTCTCACCCTTGCGCCTCCGCTACCTGCGGAAACGTTCTTGCCTGCAGCAGCCCACCGATCATTGCCGGCGCAGCGTTGAGACCAGATTGATCTCAAACCTCATTGAACCCATGAGAGGCGGCCGAGCACGGCGCGCTGTGTCCTGATGACTCGGGCTGGGTGAACGTCATGCCTGCGATGCGCGGCCTCAACCGCGAGCGCCTCCGGCTTCCTCGCTCGATCCAGAAAGCGGTGAGAGCAATGACCGGTGGTCCGAACTCGGCGCCCTTTAAGCCTCAGCCATCGAGCGGCGAGGAAGATGCGATGAGAACCTCGGCTTGATGGCCTGGAAGCGCGAACGCAGGTTCCACGTCGGCAGCGCGCGCGCAAGATCCCGCCGTCCTTCAACGGTGATACGCCCTTCGCGGACCGCTTGCTGCCACGAGACCCGTCCCATATGCCACTTGATGAACCACTCGGGGTCGGCCGTGACGACGAGATCCTCCTCGAATCCAGGGTTCTTCTGGCAGACCTCACCGCTCCCGTTCTCGAAAAGGATCCACAGCGTCCGCTTCGGGCGCTGAAGGAACTCGAACCGCACGACGACTCGCTGTTTGGGCAGCACGTGTGCATTGACGTATCCCTGACACCAGGACCAGAGCGCCATCGAGGGGTCGAGATGCTCCGGGGCGAGCTCGAGCCATCGCGCGCCCCACTCCCCCAGCCTGACGCAGACCTGTCCGAGTTCCTCGCCTGATTCAGTCAGCAGGTACCGAGGCCCGCGGCCGTTCCTCGCCGGGATGCGCTCCACGACGCCGACCCGCTCAAGCTGGCGCAGGCGCTGCGCCAGCAAGGTCCGCGAGATCCCCGGCGCGCCCCTCTCGATCTCGGTGAACGTCTGACATCCGACGAACAGGTTCCGCACGATGATCGGCGTCCAACGCTCCGCGAAGATCTCCGCCCCCCGCGCGATCGGGCAATACTGGCTGAACCCCTTCATGAGTGGAGTCTGGCACGCCCGAGCCTCTTAGGCCAGTCCATTTTTTGTACGGGATGCGTCCAGTTCCTGTCCTTGCCGCTGCCGTCCGGCTGGACGACCCTGGGCGAGAGGGGAGAGAGGTGGTCATGACCATGGAGATTCCAGGCTTCTGAGGGGCGATCATCGCTCGTGGGGATGAGGGCTACGACGACGCGCGTGCCATATGGAACGGGGCGATCGACCGCCGGCCGGCGGCGGTCGCACGCTGCGTCGGGGTCTCGGACGTCATCGCTGCGGTGCGCTTCGCGCGCGAGGGCGGGCTAGGGGTGTCGGTCCGTGGAGGCGCCCACAGTATCGCCGGGCTCGCGCTCGTCGACGACGGACTCGTCATCGACCTGTCCCTCATGCGCGGCGTACGAACAGACCCGCTGAACCGAACCGTCCGCGTCCAGGGCGGCGCTCTGCTGGGAGACGTCGATCACGACGCGCAACTGCATGGGCTCGCGGTGCCGTCCGGCGTGGTCACCCACACCGGCGTGGGTGGCTTGACGCTCGGGGGTGGGATCGGATGGCTCATGCGCAAGCACGGCTTGTCGGTCGACAATATGTTCTCCGCGGACGTTGTGACGGCGGACGGCGCCCTCGTGCGCGCGGATGAAGACGAGCACGCGGATCTGTTCTGGGCGATCCGAGGCGGCGGGGGGAACTTCGGCGTCGTGACCTCGTTCGGATTCGACGCCGTGCCGATCGGCCCGACGGTCCTCGCCGGACCGATCTACTGGCCGATGGAGGACGGCCCCGAGGTCCTGCGTTTCTACCGCGATCTCATCACGGACTCCCCGCTGGAGTACGGATCCATCGTCAACCTGCGCCGCGCACCCGCCGTTGCATTCCTGCCCACCGAGCTGCACGGTCGCCACGTGGTCGGGATCGCGAACTGCTGGATCGGCGACCTCGACGAGGGCGAGCGCTTCCTCGAGCCGTTGCGCAGGTTCGGCTCCCCGTTGATCGACCTCGTCACGCGTAAGCCGTGGCTTGCGCATCAATCCATGTTCGATGTCACCGTGCCGCACGGCTGGCATTACTACTGGAAATCGACCGAGTTGCCGCCGCTCGAGGACGACCTGATCGACGTGATCGTGTCCAACTCGCTCAAGATCACGTCACCGCTTTCCTACACGGTCATCTTCCACCTCGGCGGCGCGGTCGCGACCGTTCCGGAGGATGCCACCGCCTACAGCCATCGCGGTGCGGCCCACAACATCAACATCAACGGCGTCTGGCAGCCCGGCGACCCAGGAGCCGAAGACCACACACAGTGGACGCGGCGTTTCCTGGACGAGCTGGCCCCGTTCCAGTCAGGCGTCTACGTGAACTTCCTCATGGAAGAGGGACACGATCGCGTGCGAGCCGCGTACGGGCCCGAGAAGTACGAGCGGCTTGTAGACGTGAAGACGAAGTACGACCCGGAGAACTTCTTCCGGATCAACCAGAACATCTCGCCGAGCCGGTCCGCGACGAAGGACGCCCATTAGAGACTCTGACGGAGGACACCATGGCGCAGGTTGATTGGTATATCGAAGGAGTCGAGTTCAGCAATTGCAACTGCGACTATGGCTGTCCTTGCCAGTTCGAGTCACGCCGTCCCACGTCCGGGAACTGCCGCGGCTTCGCGGCCGTTCTCATCGACAAGGGCCACTTCGGAGACGTGGCGCTCGACGGCCTCGGCGCGGCCCTTCTCTACGCGTGGCCGGGACCGATCTACAAGGGCAACGGCGAGTGTCAGGCCGTCATCGATGAGCGGGCGGACGCCGGGCAACGGGACGCTCTGGCTACCGTCCTCTACGGCGGAGAGACCAACGAAGGGGCAACCCACTGGTGGGTCTATCGGACGATGTCGAGCACCGTCCATCCCCCGCTCTTCAAGCCCATCGAATTCGACGTGGACATCGAGCAGCGAAGCGCGCGTATCGTGATCTCGGGCGTACTCGAGTCCACGGCCGGTCCGATCCGAAGCCCTGCGACGGGGGCCGAGCATCGCGTCCGTATCAACCTCCCGAACGGGATCGAGTTCGACCTCGCGGAGATCGGCAGCGGCACCACGAAAACGACAGCGTCCATCGCCCTCGACCTCAAGGACTCGTACTGTCATTTCACTCGTCTGCGCCAATCGGGCATGGGGTTCGTCCGCTGACATGGAAAGCCAACCATGGAGCATCCACGGCGAGATCATCGACACCTGCAACTGTGAGGTGCTCTGTCCATGTACCGTTGGGGCACCACCGACTGACGGCATATGTCTTGGGAATGTGCTCTGGTCGATCGACCAAGGACGATACGGAGCAGTGGATCTCACAGGTCTCGCCGTGGTCATAGCGGTGTACGCACCCGGTCCGAAGTTTGACGATGGAAACTGGCGGGTCGCGCTGTATGGGGACGAGCGGGCGACCGCGGAGCAGCGGGGAGCCCTCGAGGCGATCTTCCTTGGGCGGGCGGGGGGTTTCTTCGATGAATGGCGTCGGCTCACTGCTGAGGTCGTCGGGGTGAAGTGGGTGCCGATCCAGGTCGAACGCGTAGGGCGGAAGCGAACCGTGCGCATCGGAGAGGTGCTCGACATCGAAGGCGAGGGACTCACGGGTCCCCAAGAGGCATCCGGTACGCAGTTGGTGAACCCGCCGTTTTGGAAAGGGGCCCCCTTTCCGGCAAACCTCGGTCGGTCGAGCCGCTTCCGGTATCAGGACTTCGATCTGCACTGGGAAGCGTCTGGCAAGACCTGCAGCTTTTCAGAGTTCCGTTACGAAGGGCCGTAGCCAACCCCAAATAACCCCATGGAGTGACCCTTACGCGGCGCCGACCACGGGACCGTTTGGGTTCGCGGCACGGATCTACTCCGACGAAGGGGGGCGTCACCGCGATTTCGATCCGAGACCGCGCGCGCCGAGACGAACAGGGGTCATGCCCTAGCCGTCGCCGGCCGGCTCGTGGGCGGCGAGCAGCCGGTCGATGGACGAAACGAGGGAGTCGTTCAGCTCGTTCATGCTCATCGTGGCCGCGCGCGCGGCCACTGCCCGTACCGCGTCCTCGCCCATGTGTTCCCTCGCTTCGTCGAGGAACTTCCGATCGGCCACCGCCCTGATGACGGGGTATCCCCTCGCCGCCAGGACTTCCTCCGCAAGCACGCTGCTCTCGTCGTCTCCGGCGAGAGCGAGCGGGCCACTGACGTTGACCACGTACATGAGGTACTCGCCCTGATCCCCCGAACGGTACGCCTCGACGAGGAGCTTCCGTAGCAATCGCAGCCCTGAGATGACGTCGCCGCCGGCCGCGCGGACCCGAGCAAGCTGCGCCTCGCTCAGCCGCTGCCAGAATCTCCGAGTTACGCCCCGGACGGCGACCGCCTCCTCGAGGGCGGGCACGCCGAATTCCTCCCTCCCTTCGAAGAGGCCGTGAGTGACCGCATACAGGAACAGCGCGTACACCAGGGTCGAGGGCGAACCGGCCTCCCGCGCCAGCCGTACCGCACGCTCCCCGAGCTCGATCGCGCTCGGATCCTTCAAGGCGAACCGTGCCCCCGCGGCGCTGGCCAGCATGTACGCGATGAGGTCGGGATCGTCCGCGCCTTCCCCAGACTCGATCCGTACGAGGTATTCATCGACGGCGCGCCGGAGCCTTTCGGGGTCGGCGTCGAAGTGGCGGACGAAGCTGATCACGTGGCTCGTCAGCAGGTGCGGCCGCCGACCCCGGCTCGCCGGCACCGCGACTGCCTTCTCCGCGAGGCTCCTAGCCGTGACGGCGTCGCCGCGGTTCCACGCCGCCATCACCGAGGTCGCGCAGGCGAGCTCGAATCGCGGATCTTCCTCGGCGCGGTCCATGGCGATGACGCGCTCCGCCCACGAACCGACGGCCCGCCCCGTGCGTTCGGTGATCTTCTCCCACCACAGCGGAGCCGTCAGCCGCATCGCGAGCTCGGTCTCGCCCTGCTCGATACACCACTCCGCCGCCGACCGGAGGTTGTCCACCTCGCGGTCGACCGCCGCCACGGCCGCAGGCTCCTGCGGCCCGGCGAACAGCGGCGCCGTCCGCTCGACGAACTCGACGAAATGCAGGGCGTGTCGGCGCCGGAGCCGCGTGATCTCCGCGCGTTCGGCGAGGCGCTCCTCCGCGTACTGGCGCACGGTCTCGAGCATCCCGTATCGTCCCGGACCGGTTTCCTGCTCACTCACCACGAGCGACCGTTCGACCAGCCCGATCACCAGATCCACCACCTCGCCCGCTCCGATGCCCTCGCCGGCGATCACCGCCTCGGCCGCGTCGAGCGTGAACCCGCCGGCGAACACGGCGAGCCGGTCGAGCGCGAGGCGCTGCCCGTCATCGAGGAGGTCGTAGGACCAGTCGATGGTACGTCGCAGGGTCTGGTGCCGTTCCGATGCGGTCCTGCGGCCGCCGGTCAGCAACCGGAACCGCTGGTCCAGCCGCCGGGCGATCTCCTCGGCCGTCATCACGCGCAGGCGTGCCGCGGCGAGCTCGAGGGCCAGGGGGATCCCGTCGAGCCGCCGGCAGATCTCGGCGACCGCGCCGGCGTTCTCGGGGGTGAGCGCGAAGGCGTCGTTCGCCGCGCGGGCGCGCTCGAGGAACAGCCGGGAGGCGTCCGCAGCGCGGATCGCTTCGCCGCCGGCGCCGGCGTCGGGAGCCGTAAGCGAGGGGACGGCGATCATGCGCTCCCCGGTCACGGCGAGTCCCTCGCGGCTCGTGGCAAGGATCCGCACGCCTGGGCACGATCCGGCGATCTGCTCCGCCACCGAGGCGGCCGCTCCGAGAACGTGTTCGCAGTTGTCGAGGATCAGGAGCAGCTCACGCTCGCGGAGGAAGGCGACCAGCGCGTCCCCGGTGCGGCCCTCGAGCCGGTGGGGCACGCGCACGGCGCCGGAGATGGCCTCCTCGACGGTCGCCTCGGAGGCGACGGGCGCGAGCTCGCACAACCAGACGCCGTCGCGATATGCGTGCATCGCCTCCGCCGCCGCACGGAGCGCGAGCCGCGTCTTGCCGACACCGCCCACGCCTGTGAGCGTGACGATTGGGCTCTCCGCGATCGCCTCCGCGACGTGCGCGAGCTCGCGCTCCCGCCCGACGAACGTGCTGGCCTCTACAGGCAAGTTGGTGGCGTGCTCGTCGAGTGTGCGCAGGGGCGGGAACTCGGCGGCCAGTTCGTCGTGCGCGAGCCGGAAGATCCGCTGAGGCGTACCGAGGTCCCGCAGCCGGTGCGCGCCCAGATCCACGAGGGTGGCGCCGTCCGGCAGCTCGTCGGCGAGGAGGTGCGCCGAGGCCTCCGACACGAGCACCTGGCCTCCGTGTCCGGCATCCAGCAGCCGCGCACACCGGTTGAGCGCCGGCCCGAAGAAGTCGCCGTCCCGCCGCGTCGCGCTCCCGCTGTGCACGGCGATGCGCACGCGCAGCCGTCCGAGATCGCCCCACGACTGTGACTCGAGTCCGATCTGCGCCTCCAGGGCCGCGGCGAGCGCCTCGGGCGGGGCGCCGAAGGCGGCGCAGACGCCGTCGCCAGTGTGTTTGAAGACGAGACCGCCGTGACGTTCGATCGACGCGCGGAGGATCTCGTCGTGCGCGCGGACGGCGTCCTCCATCTCGCCGGGATGCTCGTTCCACAGCCGCGTCGAGCCTTCGATGTCGGAGAACAGGAAGGTGACCGCTCCGCCGAGCTCGCGATCGGCCCGTCGCCCGGGCGCGCTCAAAGAAGGGTCGTGCTCGAGCACCTTGCGCTCGAGGGCCTGCAGGTCGGGCGACGGGTCGACGCCGAGCTCCTCAGACAAAGCCCGCCGCAGTTCCCGGTACGCACCCAGCGCGTCGGCCTGGCGTCCTGCTCGGTAGAGCGCGACGATGCGAAGCTCCCAGAAACGTTCGCGGAGCGGATGAGCAGCGGTGAGCATCTCGAGCTCGCCGATCAGCTCGGCGTGCGCGCCGCGAGCGAGATCCGCTCCGACGCGGGCCTCGAGCGCCGCGAGCCGCTCTTCCTCCAGCTGCCCCGCCCGCCCGCGAGCCCACGTCGCGTCGGCGACGTCGGCGAGCGCCGGCCCTCGCCAGAGCGAGAGCGCCTCGCGGAGCGTCCGGCTCGCGACCTTCGGCTCCTCCGCTCGGGCGCGGGCCGCCAGCGCCGCGAAGCGCGCGACATCGATGTCCTCTACGGTCAGCGCGTAGCCGTGATGCTTGGTCTCGATGGAGTGAGCCGGGAGCGACTTGCGGAGGTGGGAGACATAAACGCGGAGCGTGTCGAGCGCGCGGTCGGGCGGGCCGCCCTCCCACAGATCCTCGATGAGTCGGTCCGTCGAGACCTCCCGCCCGGCCTCGATCGCCAGGCGGACCAGCAGCGCCCGCTCCTTGGCTCCCCCGAGCGGCAACTTCTCGCCCTGCTGGACGAGCTCAAGCGGCCCGAGGATGCGCACCTCGATGCCCGACCCTTCGCCCGCAGCCATGATGCAACCCCCCTCGGGCCGCCGAGAAAGCCCAGGTCGGCGACCCGATTTAGCACAAGTTAATCGGCTCGCTGCCTTTCCTCAATG
>JBBDRM010000089.1 GCA_040905475.1 Actinomycetota bacterium | reverse complement strand
CTCAAAGGACGCTCTCCCATGGACCACCTCTTCAACAAGGTCCGCGGGAACTACACCTAGGCGCCGAACAGACGGTTCGCCGTCGACTCTAGAGCCGACCGTGACGAGAACGCGGGCTTCCATCCCAGCGTCGTCCGCGCCCGCGTCGAGTCGACCAGGATCGGGTAGCGCATCAGGTCCACCCAGTCCCCCGGAACCTTCGAGAGCCCGAGCCGGTGGGCGGCGTCGACCAGCTGCCGCGTCCCGAACAGCGGGACCGGAACGGCGCGGGCCCGCATGATGCTCGCGACGTCCCGGGCGCCGAGCACGTCCTCCCCGGCGAGATTGAAGGCGCCCGGCGCGTCGTTCACGATCGCGAGGCGGAACGCCGCGGCGACGTCGTCCTCGTGCACCGCCTGGATGAGCAACCGGCCGCCCTGGATCGGGTTGGGGAACAGTCTCGGGAACCAGGGCTTGAAGATCGGCAGCCGCCTTGCCACGCCGGGGAGGAACTCCCACAACATGTCCTCGAGCCCGGGGCCGGCGACGGCGCACGCCCGCATCCGCGTCACGGTGAACTGCGGATGCTCCTTCTCGAACAGATCGAGGATCCCTTCGACCTCCGCCTTCTCTTCCGAATACGACACGCCCGGCGTTCCGCGGGTCGGATGGTCCTCGCCGATGAGGTCGGGGTTGTCGGCGTGCGCGCCGTACGCCGCGACGGAAGAGGCGTAGATCAGCTTGCGTGCTCCCGCCTCCGCCGTCGCAGCGAAGACGTTGCGCGAGCCGTCCACGTTGATCTCCCGGCGTTGCCGCTGATCGGCGCGGGATCCCCCGATGACGAACGCGAGGTGCACGACGACGTCCGCCCCCTCGAACGATGCCCGCAGATCCGGGTCGCGGACGTCGCCGGGCCGGTAGACGAGCTTGCGGAACCCCTCGGCCTCGGGATCGAACGGCCGCCGGGCGACGCCGATGACCTCGGTCACCTCAGGCTCGTCGTCGAGAACGCGCGCGAGCGCCTTGCCGAACTGCCCGGTGATCCCGGTGACTACGACGCGCATCAGACCCCCGCCGCTTTCTTGAGTTCCAGGATCGCGGCGCTCATGTCTGCGGCGAAGTCGTCGATGTCTGGCATCGAGTCCCAATCGCTCGTGATGCCGAACGCCATGGTCCCGGCGAGGCTCGTCAACGCGATCGCGAGCGCGAGCGTCTCGCCCAGCGGCATCACCGGATACGTAGCCAGCAGCTTCGCGCCGGCGAGGTAGATCGGGATCTGCGGTCCGGGCACGTTCGAGATGACCAGGTTGAGCAGCCGCTGCCGGGCGACCGCTCTTGCGGCGAGACCATGGAGCGTCGGCGGCGCCCAGGTTCCGATGTTCATCAGCGCTCCGGCCGCGACCGCCTGGTGCGACTGCTTGAGGTCCTTGGTCGTGGCCGTGATCGCGCGCAGCCGCGAGGTCGCGTCCATCGGGCCGACGGGAAGATCCACGAAGATGGACGTGACCTGATTGCCGAGCGCCATCTTCTGCGACTCGTCGCGCGTGGACACGGGGACCATCGCCCGCAACGACAAACCCTGCGTGGGTTCGCCGCGGCGTTTCAGGAACCGGTGCAACGCGGTCGCGACGGTCGCGAGCACCACGTCGTTGACCGTTCCTCCCAGCGCGTTCTTGATCGCCTTGAAGTCCGCGACCGGCGCCTCGGTCATCGCGAAACGCCGGTTCGGGCCGACCGGGCGGTTGAACGGACTGTTCGGCGGCGCGCCGGCGGAGAGGATCGAGCCGAACCCGGAAACCGTCTGTTGGATCTGCTGGAGGATGATCTCCGGCGCGCGCACGGCCAGCCCGATATTCCCGATCGCGGAGCGAACCGGGTGCGTGACCTGCTCTCGCAGCGTGTCGAAGAGCAGCTCGCGCCGGCTCGGCGCCGGCTCCGGCTCGTAGGGCTCGGGGTCGACGACGCGCGGCTCGGGGCCGAGGTCGAACAGGACGGTCGCGAGGTCCATGCCGCTCATGCCGTCGATCATCGCGTGGTGCGCCTTGTGGAGCACGGCGACGTGGTCGTCCTCGAGCCCCTCGATGAAGTACATCTCCCACAGCGACTTCGAACGGTCGAGCGGGCGTGAATGGATCCGCTGCACGTAGTCGGACAGCTCCTTCTTGCCGCCGGGCTTCGGCACCGCGCCCTTGCGGAAATGGAAGTCGAGATCGAAGTCCGGGTCGTCCACCCAGACCGGCCGCCCGGCGCCGAACGGCACGAACATCACCTTCTGACGGAAGCGTGGGATCAGGTGCTGACGCTCGCGGTACAGGCGCTTGAGATCCTCGAAGAAGCCGTCCGGGCCACCCGGCCGGGTCGACGGATCGAGGATCGAGAGGCCGGCCACGTGGTAGTGGACGTTCGGCTTCTCGAGCAGGAGGAACTGGACGTCGAGTGCGGAGAGTCGCTCTGCCATAGGTGCCTCCGGTTCAAACCTTCATCGGGATCGCGTCGGGAACGATGTCGAAGGTGGCGGGTGTGGTGCCGACGACCTCGCCGTCGGCCTCGATCAAGATCTTGTCGTCCCCGTCGACCGTCACGCTCGTCGCGAGGAACTCTTTGATGAACGGGCTCGGGAGATGCTCTCCCTTGAACATCTTCTGCATCGCCTTGACGGACTCCCCTTTCGGCCCATGAGAGATCTGGACGTCGAACAGGCCGTCTCCCGGCGTCGCGCGTGGAGCGACGCGCATCCCGCCGCCGAAGAACTGGCCGTTCGCGACCACGAGCATCGAGAAGACGCCATCGTTGGAGACCTCCGAGAGGGTCTCGTCCTCGCGATGCTTGCCGCGGGTCTCGCGGCCGTTCATGACGATCCGCGCGGGGCGAGCCTTGAACGTCGCGATCCCTTTGAGTGCGGCGAGCCGGTAGACGGACGCGCCGAGGAACTTCGGCATCCTCGTCGTGGCGTCGACGATCTCGGCACCGATCCCCGCGTCGGCGATGTTGGCGAACCAGCGCGTGTGCGGGTTGCCGTCGCGGCCCGTACAGCGGATCCGGCCGACGTCGATCTTCCCCCACAGGTTGTCGCCGAGCAGATGTCCCGCGGCCTCGGCGGGATCCTGGGGCAGGCCGAATGTCTTGACGAAATCGCAGCCGCTTCCGGCCGCCACCACGCCGAGGACGGTCGCCGGGTTCCGCGGTCCTTCCTCGTTCATGAGGCCGTTAACGACCTCATGAACGGTCCCGTCACCCCCGACCGCGACGACGAAGGTGCAGCCCGCGTCGATCGCGCGCCGCGCCGCCTCGGTCGCGTGCCCCGGTTGCTCGGTGATCGTTACGTCGTGTTCGACGCCGCCCTCGTCGAGGACGCGCTTGACCTCGGGCCAGCCTCGTTCGACCGCGCCGCGACCGGCCCGGGGATTGATGATGATGTGAGCGCGCCCGAAAGGGGAAGACATCTCGATACATACCGTACCCGCGCGCGCGGCCCGGGGACAATGCGACGCTCGCTCGGTGCTCGGGCTGCGCGTTTACGAGGCGATCCGGATCGAACCGATGCGACCATCCTCGGAAAGGACCCACAGCGTCGTGTCGTCGCACGCGAGGTACCGGGGCGCGATGTCGAGACGAATCTCGGCCTCGACCACGCCTTGCGCGGTGACCGAACGGACCCCGAAGTCCGGGAGGGAGAGCCAGACCATCCCTCCACAAGGCTCGATGCCGTTCACGGTGCCCGCGACGTCGACGGGCTGCTCCTGCCCCGTCGGCGTGATCCTCTCCAGCGTGGAGGGGGTTGCCACCCAGAGCGCGCCGAACGCGGCGGCCACGGCGATCGCCTCGGGAACGATGCCGGCGATCCGCGAACGTTCCTCGCCCGTGGTCGCGTCGCGCAGGGTCGCGTCGCCGGCCTCGTCGACCGTCCACAGCTCCGAGGTCGCGGACGCAGCCCAGATCAACGGGGCCCCCCGATCGATCTCGTGGACCGGGCCGTCGCCGATCCGCAGGAATCTTCCATCGAGCATCGCGACCCAGAGGTCGTTCATGGTCTGCGCCGCGCTCATCGGGACGGAAGCGCCGACGTCGAGCGGTGAGCCCGGCTCACCCGAACCCGGGTCGATCTCGACGAGCTTCCCGGTGCGCACGCCCTTCGCTTCGACCGACAACAGCGCCCAGAGCCGCCCCGGCCGGCCGGCAACGAGTCCGTCGAGCGAGAGCACCTCTCCTTCGAGGTGGCGCGCTTCGGTTCCCGCACCGCCCTTGGGAAGCCGGAGCAGGGTGCCCGAGCACGTCAAGATCCATACGTCGGACTCCGACACCTCGAGCCCGCACGGCTCGCCCTGAAGCGCGGGCGGGCGGACGAACCCGCCGGCCTCGGAGGTCGGCGTGAACGACGGCGTCGCGCCGGCTTTCGGCTCGCCGCCCTTTCCGCACCCCGCAAGCAAGGCCAAGATGGTCACGATGATCGCGGCGCGCCTCATTTCGCGCCCCCGCATCGCTGCTCGACGTACCGGGACGCCGCCTCGCGGTCGAAGGCGCGACCGCCGACCTCGCTCCTGCCGTCCGCCACCGCCTCCGAGAGCTGCCGGCACATCACCGCCACGTTCTCCTGGTCGGTCCGGACCGCATCTTCGATCACGTCGCTCGGTCCGGACAAGGTCCGGCACGCGGGATCGGACGGCCGGAGCACGTACGTCCTGCTCCCCTGGTGCGCGTACACCAGGTCCTTCTCGGGGTCGTAGCCCGAGTCGACCGCGACCTCTTTCGGGTTCACATCGCGCGCGAAGTCGACGCACGAGCCCGGCGTGTCGCTCGCGGGCGGCGCATCGCCGATCGACGGGGACGCAAGAGCGATCGCGACGCCGACGACGGCGAGCGCGCATCCGGCGGCGACGAGCTTCCGAGCCTTCGATCGATCCACTTCGATTCACCTCTCTCTTCTCGGCCGGTCAGTCGAAGACCGGCGAGTTCTTGTAGACGACGTCGCGGAGCATCTTCCGGTCGACCGGCTGCCACCCAACGGTCATCGTGCAGAGCGCTCCGTTGTTCGCGACCGACGTGTGGCCGCAGTAGTCCGAGAACCCCATCGAGTGCCCCGTCTCGTGGACCAGGAAGTTGGCCTTGTAGCCGGACGAATAGGTCTCGAAGCGCGGCTCGTTGATGTGGATACGGCTGATGTGGTAGCCGCAGGGATACGACACCCCCCAGATCGCGCACCAGCTGCTCGACCCGAGGCTGTAGTGATGATGGCCTCCGTAGTTGCCGTGACCGGCGCTCGCCCAGGCGCTGGCCGTCATGTAGTCGAGCAGGATGTCGGTGTAGTTGGTGACCGTCCCCGAGCAGGCGTAGGCGTAGAAGGAGATGCCGCCCTTCCACGCGCCCTTGAACTCGGTCGCACCGCCGGGAAGCCCGGACTTCACCTTGCTCCACGCGCTCGCCTCCGCCGGCTTGCACTTCTCCGAGTACACGAACAGCGTGGACGCGCTGAAGCTCAGATCGTCGAGCCACAGGAAGCCGTGCGACGGAAAGGTTCCTTTCACGTGGCTGAGCGGCTGATGCGACGCGAGGCTCGGTTGCGCGTTGAGCCCGAGACACGCCGCCACGACGGCTCCGACCACCAGCGTTCGTCTGATCTTGAGCGTCATGCCCACCTCCGAGGAGTCGATCCGGCTCACGGGAAGCGGGAAGAGGTGGGAAGAGGCGAAGGGAGGAGTTCGCTCGCTGTTCGATGCTGAGCTCCTGCCGCGAGGATGGTGCTTCGCGCGGCCGTCGTCAAGGATGACGATCGGCGCGGACGGGTCGCGACGTTCGGCTAGAGACCGAGCTTGCCGGGGTTCATGAGCCCCTCGGGATCGAGCGTGCGCTTGATCGCGCGGAGAAGCTCGAATCCTTCACCGAGCTCCTCACGCAGCCACTCGGCTTTGAGCAGCCCGACGCCGTGGTGATGTGTCACGGTCGCGCCTGCGCCGAGCGCCGCGGCCGCGGCGGCGTTCCACGCCGCACGGTAGCGCGCCTCGAGCGCGCCCTCGTCGGTGGAGCCGACGAACACGAACGTGAAGTAGAGGCAGGTGCCCTGCGGGTACACATGGGATGCGTGACACCCGACCACGTCGGCGTGCGCCCCGAGGGCGTCGCGGACGGATGCGTATAGCGGGTCCACCGGCCATAGGCCGGCGATCTCCATCGTGTCCGCGGCCGCCACCGGCCCGAGCATCTCGTTCAGCATGATCTGGCGGAACGTCGCGACGGCGTCGTTGCGGTGCTCCCACCATCGCTCGGCGAGCGCCGGCCCGAGGTCGCGACCGCCCGCTCCCGCGACGATCTTCCGGATGGCCTGTTCCTCGGCGTCGGCGAGATCGTCGCCCTCGAACCGCAAGACCAACAGCGCGCCCTCGGGACGGTCGGCCGCGTCCCGGAACGCGATCCCCACGTCGGTTTCGTCGTAGAGGCGCATCACGGCGGGGCGGAGCTCCTCGCGTGCCACGCGCCGCACGGCATCGAGGCCGACGGCGAACGAGTCGAACGCGTACGCACCGTGCGTGACCACGCTCGGCGCGGGGCGGATCGCGAGGGTCGCCTCCGTGACGACGCCGAGCGTGCCTTCGCTCCCCACGAACAGCCGGGCGAGGTCGGGGCCCGCGGCCGTCGCCGGGATCGGCCTGGTGCGCACGACTCTGCCGCCCGGAAGGACGACCTCGAGCCCGAGGATCATGTCCTCGAGCCGGCCGTAGCGCGCCGACTTCTGTCCCGCCGATCGCGCCGAGATCCATCCGCCGAGCGTCGAGATGTCGATCGATTGGGGGAAGTGGCCGAGGGTAAGGCCGAGCCCCGCGAGATGCTCCTCGAGCGCCCGCCCCATGATCCCGGTTTGCGCCGTAACGGTCAGGGCCTGCCGGTCGACGGCGAGCACACGATCCATCGACCTGGTGTCGAGCGCGATCGCGCCGGCTACGGCTTCGGCACCCCCCGACACCCCCGAGCCCCCGCCGAACGGAACGACCGCGGTTTTGGTTTCCCGTGCCCACCGCAGCACCGCGGCGACCTCCTCGGTAGAGCGCGGGCGGACGACGGCCGACGGCAGCGTCATGGTTTCGCCCCTGCGGAACCGCAGGAGCGCCAGCGGCCACCAGTCGTAGGCGTGAGCGGCGAGATCCTCGGGGTCCGTCGAGACGGCCCCGTCGGGTAGCAGCGTCTTCAGCGCGTCGAGCGACTCCGGCACGGCGCCCACTGTAGAGCAGCGGCGCCCGTCGTCGAAATGCTCAGATCGCGCCGCTGTAGGCGACGACCCCGCGATAGACGGCCCGGGCGGCATTCCGGCATCGGGCGGAGAGGTCTTCGGACGGCGCCACCTCGGCCAGCTGACGCAGCAGATCCCAGACCTGCTTGGTGGTGCGAACGAAGTCCCCCGCCGACAGCTCCCCCATCGCGAGGACCTCCTCGAGCGGCTCGCCCTTCGCCCACCACCAGATCTGCTCGGCGAATCCCGGCTCCGGCTCGCGGCAGAGCTCGACACGGCTCGCTTCCTCCGCCTCGTGGATGCGGCGATAGGTTCGCATCAGCGAGCCGAACGCCTTGCGTACGCGGTCGGTCGGCCACTTCACTTCCACGTCGAATCCTCGTGGGTCATAGACGAGAGCGGAGATGATGGCGGCGAGGTCGGGGACGTCCAGGTCGTCGAGCAGTCCCAGCGCCATCGCCTCGGCGACCAGGAGGTCGCTCTCGTTGTAGATGCGGCACAGCCGCTCGCCTTTCTCCGTGAGCTTGTCCTCGGCCACGTACCCGAACCGTCCCAGGACGTCGCGCACGCGCTCGAACATGCGCGCGAGCGTCTCGGTCCTGCGCGTCACCGTCTTGCGCAACGCTTCGGTGTCCTTCGTGAGGGAGTCGTGCCGCTCCGCCCACTTCTCGTGCTCCTCGCGATCGGGGCACGCGTGGATGGGATGGGCGCGGACCTCTTCCCACGGCGATGAGGACCCGGAGCCGAGCATCTCCGGCCGCTCGACCGGCGTCTCATCAAGCTCACCCGCCCCGGAGCGACGCCGGGTCGAGGGGAGCTCGGACAGCCGCTTGGTCACCTCGGTCCGGAACGAGCGGGATCGATGATCTCCGCGCGGAAGCCGGATCTCGCCCACGATCTCGGGCCCGAAGCCGAAGTCCCGCATACCGAGCCGCGCGGCTCGGCCGTCGGCCGCAACGACGACGATCTGCGGCTGGCCGCCACTCCCGCGGCGGACGTCCACGATCGCCACCTTCCCTCGCATGCGGCCGCGGCGCAGGTTGACGACCAGACCGGGTCGCAACGACGCGATCTGCTCGCGACGGCGGATGTTTCCGTCAACACGCGTCGCTTTCTCGGCTGCGCGCGCTTTCTTCACGAGGCCCCAGTACTCGGCGACGTCGCCGCGATCGCACGCCATGTGCTCGCGGTAGCCGGCGAGGAACTTCTCGTTGCGTTCGATCTGGCGCTCCTGGCGCGTCACGCCGCGATCCGTGAGGAACTGCCCGAACGACAGGTTCAGCAGTCGCTTCGCGTCCTCGATCGCGTAGCGGCGGATCAGGTTGACGGCCATGTTGTATGACGGGCGGAAGGAGGAAGCCAGCGGGTAGGTGCGCGTCGACGCGAGATGGAGGATGCGGTCCGGCGGGATGTCGGGCTGGAACAGGACGATCCCGTAGCCGACCGGGTCGATCCCGCGGCGGCCGGCCCGCCCGGTGAGCTGGGTGAAATCACCGGGCGTCATCATCTCGTGCCGCTCGCCGGTGAACTTCATCAGCCGCTCGATCACGACGGCTTTCGCCGGCATGTTGATGCCGAGCGAGAGCGTCTCGGTACCGAACACGATCTTGACCAGGCCGCGCTCGAACAGCTCCTCGACCGTCTCCTTGAACAGGGGGATCATCCCGGCGTGGTGGGCGGCCACGCCGCGCACGAGACCCTCGAACCATTCGGCGTACCCGAGAACCGCATGATCCTCGACGGGGAGCACCGACGTACGCATCTCGACGTACTCGCGGATCCGTTCGCGCTCTTCCTCGTCGACAAGCCGCACGCCGGCCCGCAAGCAGAGCCGCACCGACTGGTCGCAGCCGGCGCGGGAGAAGATGAAGTAGATCCCCGGCAGCATCGCCTCCTTCCGCAGCCGCTCGACCACGTCCACCCGGTCGGGCACCAGGCGCGACCGGCGCGGCGGCGGACGCCGCCAATCCTTGTTCTTCCGGGGGCTCGACTCCCCCAGCCTTCGCAGGGCAGGGTTCGGCTTGAGCTCGTCCCCTTCCCTGATGAACAGGGGATGGAGCTTGTCCCCCACCATCAGGTGGTGCTCGAGCGGCACCGGCCGCTTCTCGGTGATGATCACGTCGGTCTTCCCCCGAACGGTCGAGAGCCATTCGCCGAACTCCTCGGCGTTGGAGACCGTGGCGGACAGCGCCGCGACGCGGACGTCCTCGTCGAGCTGGATGAGGACCTCCTCCCAGACGGCACCCCGGTACTGATCCTTGAGGTAATGGACCTCGTCCATGACGACGTAGCCGAGGCCGTTCAGCGTCGGCGACTGCTCGTAGATCATGTTGCGGAGCACCTCGGTCGTCATCACGACGACCGGCGCTTCCCCGTTGATCGAGTTGTCGCCGGTCAGGAGCCCGACGTTCGCCGCGCCGTGGCGCGCGATGAAGTCGCCGAACTTCTGGTTCGACAGCGCCTTCAGGGGCGTCGTGTAGAAGCACTTGGTTCCACCTTGGATGGCGGCCCACACCGCGAACTCCCCCACCACCGTCTTGCCGGCACCGGTCGGCGCGCACACGAGAACGCTCCGTCCTTCGTCGAGGGCGCGACACGCCGCGCCCTGGAAGTCGTCGAAGGGGAACGGATACCCACGCTGGAAGTCGGCGAGGTCCACGGTGCCCAATCCTAGGCGGCGTGGCGCTTCAGGGCGCGACAACGTCCAACGCCGACGGTTCCAGCGTGAGGGTGGCGGGGAGCGGCCCGACCTCCTCACCGTCGGCGTACAAGGCGAACGGACGGTCGGCCTCTATCCGAACGCGCCGGGCCCGTGCGACCTCGACCGCCGGATGCCGGACGTGCCCGCCGGTGAAGAGCCGCGGGAGCTGCGCCAGCAATGTGGCCCTCCCCATCTCGCCGACCATGCACACGTCGAAGACGCCGTCGTCGAGCCGGGCGTCCGGCGTGATCCGCATGCCCCCGCCGTACGACGAGGCGTTGCCGACCGCCACGAACATGCCGGCGAAGGAGCGCCGCTCGTCGTCGAGCGTTACGTCGAAGCGCGCGGGGCGGAAGCGCTTGAGCGTCCGCAGGACGGCGACCAGATATACCGCCGTTCCGCGCAGGTAGCGGATGCGATTGGCATCCCGATTCACCTCGGAGTCGAAGCCGCCTCCGGCGACACAGAGGAAGGCGCGCCCGCCCTCGATCCGGCCGATGTCGATGGATCGGCGTCGGCCGCGTGCGAGCACGACGCACGCCTCGAGCGGCTTGCGCCTCGCATATCCGAGGTTCGCCGCGAGGTCGTTCCCCGTACCCGCCGGCACGATCCCGAGCGCCGCGCGCGACCCGATCACCCCTTGGGCGACGAAGGCAACCATGCCGTCCCCGCCCACGGCGGCGACGACCTCGTGACGCGACGCGGCATCCGCACCGAGCTCGGAGGCGTGCTCGGCGGATCGAGATTCGAGCACCTCGACCTCGCACCCCATCCCGGTCAGCCGGGTCAGCACCTCGGGAAGGACGCGCGCGGCTTTCCCGCGCCCGGATGAGGGATTGACGACGAGGCCGACCGAGCGGCCCTCGGACATGCCTACTGGCCGGTTCCGTCCGTGGGGATGTCGAGCTTGGGCTCGACGCCGTACCGGTCCTTCAGGTCGTCGAACATCGTCTGACCGATCGCGTAGACGCGATCGGCGCGCTGACGCCACTCGAGCGCGTGCTGAAGGATCACCTGGATCTTGTCATCCCACAGCTTCTTCTTGGCGGCGTCCTTCTCGGCTTCGGCGTTCTGCTTGAGCTGTGCGGCGACGTTGTAAAGCCGCGCCACCCCGACGTAGCCATCGAGCCCTTCAACGATCAGCTCCTGCGCGTTCCCCGAAACCTCGTTCGGAGCATCCAGCGCATCGACCGCCTTGTTGGCCTTGTCGAAGTCCGCTTCCCACAAGGCGGACAGGTCGAGGAACTTCTTGCCTTCCATCTGGCCCTTCTGGAACTGGTCGAGATTCGTCTGGACGTTGGTCAACGAGTCCTGACGAAGATGCATGATCAGCGGCTCCTGAGCAGACAGGAGCTTCCTGTTGAACTCGCGGACGGCGTCGCTACGGGAAACGTTCTGCCAGACGCGAAGTCCGCCGAGCAGCGTGAGGAGCGACAGCACGATCACGAGGGCCCGCTTGACCTCGCGGCGTTGTCCGAGCGGCGTCCGACGCGCCGGCACGGTCGGCCTCGGCGGGAGCGCCTGCCCCCGTGGACGCGGTCGCTTCCTCCCCTTGATCGCCAACGAGCCTCCTACTTCTTCATGACGAACCGGATGATCAGCAGCGATATCTCGTACATGAGGTACAACGGTACCGCCATCAGGACGAGCGTGTACGGATCTTGGGATGGCGTCGCGACCGCTGCGATGACCGCCGAGCCGACGAGCGCGTGCCGCCGGAGCCCGCGGAGCCGCCTCGACGAAACGATCCCGGCGGCCCCCAGGAACAGGACGACCATCGGCAGCTCGAAGGTGATCCCGAAGGCCAGCACCATGAACATGACGAATCCCACGTACTCGTCGATGAAGATGATCGGCTGAAGGCCTTCGGCGAAGCCGAGCAGGAAACCGATCGCCTGCGGCAGCGTGAGATACGCGAATAGCGCCCCGAGCGCGAACAGCCCGATCGAGCCGGCGACGAACGGAAGCGCGTACCGCTTCTCCCTGGGCTCCAGACCCGGGGTGATGAAGCGCCAGAGTTGATACAGGACGACGGGAAGCGCGATGACCAGCCCGCCGAAGATGCTCACCTTGATGCGAACCAGGAACGCGCTCGTCACGCCTCGCACGCTTAGCTCGACCTTGAAACCGGCGATCGTGCCGCCCTGATCGAGCGGCAGCTTCAAGACCTCGAGGATCGGGTCGTAGAAGATGTAGGCCACGATGCTGCCGAGGAACAGCGCGAGCGCGCTGACGACGAGCCGGTGACGGAGCTCCTGGAGGTGCTCGATGATCGTCATGCGCGCCTCGGCGCGCGGGGCGTCGCGCATGACCAATGGGGTACGGGCAGGGCGCTCCGCGGCTAGTCCGCGGGGCCCTTAGCTTTCGCCTTGCTCGCCGGCTTCGCCTCGTCCGGAGCAGCGTCCTTATCGGCGAGGTCGTCGTCGTCGTCCGCGAGGCCCTTCGTCGCACTCCGGAATTCGCGGATCGACTTCCCCATCGACTTCCCGAGATCGGGCAGCTTCTTGGCACCGAAGAGCAGCACGAGGATCGCGAGTATCAGCGCAATCTCAAGAGGACCGAGACGCTGGAACATGGTTTCCCTCCTTGGGGCCCCGCATCGCAGGAGCCTCGTCGAGTGTATCAGGGGGTGGTTTCAGCGACGAGGCCCTCTTCGGCGGTTTTTCCCCTAGTTCCGGGCTGCGGGGGACGTCAGGGCCGGTCGGGGGCGTCCTCACGGAGCCGGCGGAGCGAGCTGAGCCCCTCGGAGGCGCGATCCAGGTCGCTGCGCATCTCGTCGAGGATCTCGTTCAGCTGCCCCGAGGCTCCCTGGAGGGAGCGGTTCAGCTCCTTGAGCCGGCCCAGCAGGCCCATCGTGAGCTTGGCGAGCACGGCAAGCGAGATCACCGCGAGCGCCGCGGCGATGACCCAGGTCCATGCGGAGATCGCGAGCATCCCGCCGATATCCTAACCGGGCCTGGTAAACGAAAGGGACGGAGCCTGAGCTCCGTCCCTTCGCTAGCTCGAGCCGTTAGGTGGCAGTCCCGCGGTTCGTCACCCGACGATGCATCCGGCGGGGGATGCGTCGCCTGAGATCGGTTATCCGCTGGATGACGGGTCCCGGTACGAAGAATCCGACGCTCTCGGACCGTCCGCTCAGGCGATCGACGATCGCTGTGCGGCGGCCGCTCACGGCGACGGGGGTCTGGCGGCGAGAGAACGCCACCATCCCGACACCGAGGAGAACGAAGGCGAGACCGAAAGCTCCCAGACCCGGAAGCTCGGTACCGGTCTTCGGCAGGATCGTCTTCGGCAACACCTGTATCACGCAGCTGCCGACCTCGAACGTTCCCTCGGCGGCGCCGAGGAGCTCGAACGTCGGATTGGCCACTGCGCTCCAGGTGTACGTGCCCGGTGCGAGGTCGAGCGTCGCGCCCGTACCCGTAACGACGGCGTTGTACCCGCCCGGGCCGGTGATCGTGACGTCCGCCGCGCCGTCGGGGTTGATCGTGACCGACACCGGCTTGGTGTCCGACGAAGTCGCCGGACATGCGCCGACGGTCACGATGACCGACGCCAGGATGGCGGGACACGGCTGGACCGTGAACTCGCCGGAGTCAGACTCCAGCTCGTACGTCGCAGCCGCTTCCGCCGTCC
Source organism: Actinomycetota bacterium (assembly GCA_040905475.1). Classification (NCBI taxonomy): domain Bacteria; kingdom Bacillati; phylum Actinomycetota; species Actinomycetota bacterium. Next base: position 15,636 of record JBBDRM010000089.1, on the reverse strand, counting down.
ATGTGTAATCGCCGGCGAGGAGGTCCAACGTGTCACCGTCGCCGGTAACGACGTACGGACCGCCCGGACCTTCGATCGTGACGGTGGCCGAACCCGGAGGATCGATCGTCACGGTGACCGGAACCGTCGCCGAGCCCGGTGCCGGGCAGGCACCGACTTCGACCGAAACCGACGCCGGCAGGAACGGACATCCCTGCACGGTGAACTCGCCGGAGTCGACCTCCAGCTCATACGTCGGCGCTGCTTCCGCCGTCCAGGTGTAATCGCCCGGCAGCAGATCCAGCACGTCACCGTCGCCGGTGACCACGTACGGACCGCCCGGACCTTCGATCGTCACTGTGGCCGAAGAATCCGGATCGATCGAGATCGTCACCGGAACCGTCGGGGACCCCGGAGCGGGGCACGCGCCGACATCGACCGAGACCGCAGCCGGCAGGGATGGGCATTCCTGCACGGTGAAGTCCCCGGACGTGGCTCCGCTGAGGATGAACCCCGGCATCGCCTCGGCCGTCCAGCTGTAGTTCCCGGGCTCGAGGTCCAGCGTGTCGCCGTCGCCCGTAACCACGTAGGGGCCTCCCGGCCCGGTGATGGTCACCGTCGCCGAGCCTGCCGGATCGATCTCGATCGTTACCGGAACCGTCGGCGAACCGGGTGCCGGACAGGCACCGACGGACACCGAGACGGAAGCCGGCTGCGAGATGTCGGCCAAGCTCTTGAACGGAATCGTCTGGTTCCCGATCCGGATCGCGTCCTCTTCGGGGGCGACGACCCGTCCGGCGTGGATCTCGGCCTGGAGGTTGCCGGTTGGTTCGGAGTCGAAGATGCAACCCAACTCCGTGACCAATCGGAGGATGAAGACCTCTCCGGGGTCGAGGTTGTTGATGGCGATCGTGGCGACCAGCTCGTCGCTGGATCCCGAAGTGTCGATCTCTTCGGTCCCCGGAACGATCGAAGCTGTGGTGTCGCCCGTGTCGCCGGCCATGCCGCTGTCACCGGTGTTCGGTGACGCACTAACGAGGTCGACGTGTCCGACCCCCGGCTGTCCGGTTGGCTCGGCGAGGAAACCGACATCGATCTCGATGTCCTGTTCGCCGGTCGCCCCAGCGTCCACGGTGATCGCTGCGAAGTAGACGACCTTGTCTCCACATTCGAAGTCGCCGCCTTCGAGTGACTCGACGACGCCTTCCGTCTTGGAGATCGTGCGGTCGGCGTACTCGCCCCCGACGCCCGTGTCGTGGTCGTAGGTGAACGGGCCGGCTGCGATGAAGTCGATGGAGAAATCTCCTCCGTCCGCATGCGCCGCCGGGGCGATCGCTGCGAGCGCAGTCATGATCACGAGGGTGATCATTGGGATGACGAACGCTCGTCTCTTTATCATTCTGGTGTGTCACCTCCTTCAACATCGTCGTGCGATGTAACGCGCGTAGCTGTGATCCGGTCGGTGCTCTGTTGGAGCCCGGCTCGGAGAGGAAAGGATGTGGTGCGAAAACATCCTGTCGCCCCTGTTGCCAACAAAAAACCGACCGCCGGTGCGGTCGGTAACGTTGCTTCGCATGGTATGGAACCCGAAGCGCCGTCCCCCCTTCCGCACCCTTCCCTACCGCCCGAACCGACCCAACGATGGTCGAACGCGGGCAGTAGTTCCATGCTACGCAAAGTAGCCGTTACTACCCAGGCGGTCAACGCGGTAGCGGCCCTCAGCAGGGGGTTCAGCTTCGCCTTCTTCCGGATTGGAAGGAAGTATCCCGGGCCGGAGAAGGCTCAGGCAGAGGTGGAGACCCGGTTCGTCGGGACCTCCGAGAGGCGGACGCTAGTCGATGAGGCCCATGCCGCGGGCCCAGGAGACCTCGTAGCCGTGGATGCGGACCGCCTCGGCCGCCGGGCTCACGGTGAGGGGATGCTCGGCCTCGACCATGATCGCGAACTCGTCGGCGAACTCCTTCGACTTCGAGGCTTCGATGGCCGCTTGCTGCGGTCCGTGGTGCAAGCCTTGCGGATGCAGCGTCATCATCCCCGGCCCGATGCCGGTGCGACTGAAGAATGCGCCCGAGTGATAGAAGATCACTTCGTCATTGTCGATGTTCGCGTGGAAGAACGGCACGCGCAGCGCGTCCGGGTCGCCGGTCTCGGTCGGTCGTGGCGCGAACGTGCACACCGCGAATCCTTCGTTCGCCCACGTGCAGTGCACCGACGGCGGAAGGTGATACCGCGGCGACACGATCGGGCGGAAGTCGGCGACGTTCAATCGGATGGGACACAGATCGCCCTGCCATCCGACGACGTCGAGCGGGTGATGCGGATACACAAGCGTCGTGTACTCGCCGCCACGTTTGACGCGAACCGCGAACTCACCGCGCTCGTCGTGCGCCTCGGGCTCGGGCGTCTCGAGCACGCCCGGATCGAACTGCGCGTGCTTGCCGAGGATCCCGCGGTCGGGCAGGTGGAACTCACCGCGACCCTCGACGATGAAGAGGAACAGTTCGCCGTCGGGCAAGAAGCGATGCGTCGTGCCTTTCGGAAGGACGAGGTAGTCGCCGTCACCGAACCGAAGCGGACCGTAGTCCGTCTCCAGAATGCCGCTACCTTGATGCACGAAGTAGCAGAGGTCCCCGTCGGCGTCCCTGAGGAAATACGGCATGGCGTCCCGCCGGCGCGACACGTAGAGCGATACCTCGTCGTTGGATGCGATCGGCGTCCACTCGGCCCGGGCGTCGGACATGTCGGACGCTTTGAGGCCGTTCAGGTCGTACGCCGCGGGCCTCAGCGGCCCCTCGATCCTTATCCAGGCCGTCGGCGGGTGCGATCGGTACAGATGGGAGGCTCGGCCGGCGAAGGCCTCGCGGCCGTGCTCCTCCTCATAGGTGCCGTCGGGGAGGCCGACGTGGGCCTGCCGGGCGACCTTTCCCTTCGAGAGCGGGAACACCGGCTCTAGAGCGTTCCGCGGAGCGCCTGTTCGCGCTCGATGGCTTCGAACAGGGCCTTGAAGTTGCCGAGCCCGAACCCGCGAGACCCGCGACGCTCGATGATCTCGAAGAAAAGGGTCGGGCGATCCACCACCGGCTTGGTGAAGATCTGGAGCAGATAGCCCTCTTCGTCACGGTCGGCGAGGATCCGAAGCTCGCGCAAGGCGTCAACGTCGATCTCGTCGAGGTCGGCGAACTTCGCCCGTACCTCTTCGTAATACACGTCGGGGACGCGGAGGAACTGGACGTCGCGGCTTCGAAGCTCCCCCACGGTACTGAGGATGTTCTCCGTCTGAAGCGCCATGTGCTGCACGCCGGCGCCGCGATAGAACTCGAGATACTCGTCGATCTGCGACTTCTTCTTGCCCTTGGCCGGCTCGTTGATCGGGAGCTTCACCCGTCCGATGCCGTCCCACATCACCTTGCTCATCAGCGCCGTGTACTCGGTCGAGATCTCGTCGTCCTTGAAGTGGACGAGGTTCGCGAAGCCCATGATGTCTGCGTAGTAGGAGGCCCAGGTGTTCATCTTGCCGAGTTCGACGTTGCCCACCACATGGTCGACGGCCACGAGGCCGACGCCCGAAGCTCCTTTGCCCTCGACGGCTTTGAAGCCGGGGAGGAACGCCCCGGCGTAGTCCTCTCGCTGAACGAGCGAGTGGATCGTCTCTCCGTAGGTCGCGATCGCTGCTCGTATGACTTTGCCGCCCTCGTCTTCGGTGACGGTGGGTTCGGAGACTCCGGTCGCACCTCGCGCCAGCGCTACCCGATACGCATCCTCCGCGTCGGGGACGCGGAAGGCGACGTCTCGCACGCCGTCGCCGTGACGAGCGACGTGTGCGGCGATGGGCGAATCGGGACCAAGCGCGCCGGTGAACACGAATCGGATGTCACCTTGAGCGAGGAGGTGGCTCGTCCGGTCGCGCACGCCGGTCTCCAGACCTGAATACGCGGCGGGCGAGAAGCCGAAGGCGTTCGAGTAGTAGTAGGCGGCTTGCTTGGCGTTGCCGACCCAGAACTCGATGTGGTCGATCCCGAGGATGGGAAAAGCGTCGTCGGTCATGGAGTCCCTCCAGCCTCTTGAGCGCGGGGCCTCAGCATCAAAAGGGTATCACCGCATCATCGAGCGCAAACGCTCCTCATCTTCCCCCAAAAGCGAAGGGACCGCCGCCGCGGTCCCTTGTCCTTCTCGCACGCTACGGCGAGCGGAGTCTGGGTGGCCCTCGCTCCATAGCGACGACCCGCGCGGCGGTACGTATCGCGGAGGCGCCGCGAATCATCCACCGGTTCCCACCGGGGCCCATCGCCGGAGTCGGCATCCCCGTCACGCGGTACGCGGCAGCCGCACCGAGCAACCCGGGTCGCAGACCCCTCGGAGCGTTGGGGACGCGCTCCGCCATCGACCGCATGCCGAAGCCGGCCGTGATCATGCCGCCACCGATGAGCGAGAGGATCCCTAGGCCGGGGACCCCGGTCGCCGGCAGCGGCGGTTGCCCGCCGAGAACCGCGAGCCGCGCGTTGGTGAACGTGCACACGACGCTCTCACCGGCATCGAGGTCTATCGTCGCCGTTGCACCCCCGATGTCGACATCGGTGCCGTCGTCGGGATCCGTGCACGCGATCTTGGTTAGGTTCCATCCTTCGACGACGGTCTCTCTCACCACGTGGCTTCCGGCTTCCAGGTCCCCGAAAGTGCGCGAGCTCGGCACCGAGGAACTGCCGTCTTCGTCGAGCGCAAATTCCCCGAGGTCGCCGGTGAAGCCGAAGTTCACGCCAGAGTTGGGAACGGAGTCTTTGACGATGGTGATGGAGCCCACCTCCGGGGGCGGGGGCGGGGGCGGGGGCGGGGTCGCGATACACGCGATCGATTCGTAGTCTCCGCCGTTGTCGAGCGGCCTCGGGTTGGAGGCCTTGCCCATTGTCGTATCGATGTCCCAGAGTGCCCCGCCCTGGAACCCTTCCTTCCCAGTAACTCCCAGCAGGCCGCCATCCGGCGCGAAGGTGAGGCCCTCCACGTCGTCCTCTCCCGTTGCGCCGACGTCACTGAGGACGCCGGTCTCCCGGTCGATCGTGACGAGACGGTCGCCGTGCCCGCCCTGGTTCGTGATGGCGTACAGAGTTCCGTCCGTGTCGATGGCGAGGTCGTCGATCTTCGTCTCGAACGGGAGTGGCGTGACCGGCAGATAGTCGACACCCGTACCGAAGGCGTCGGGCACATGGGCGCCGGTGTCGGGGTCGATGATCAGCAGGACGTCCGGATCCTCGGTTCGGACCCGCTGGCTCCCGTAGAGCGTCCCGGTGTCCGGATCGAAGGTCAGGCCGTCCACGTCCTCGAAGTCGATCGTGCCGTTGGCACCAGAGCCGGTCCCGAGCGGGGACGGCCGCGCCGAGAACTCCCCGCTCTCGATGTCCAAGGTCCCCAGACGACCGGCGTCCACGGCGAACAGGACGTCGCTGCCGGGCTGGAACGCGGCCGTCTCGATGCTGAAGGTTCCGGTGCCCGTCCCGATGCTTGTCTCGTTCGTCTCGGGATCTGGGTCGTCCGGATGGATTCGTGTCAGCAGGTCCTCTGCGAACTGGTCTGAGCCTGTGCCGTCGCTTCCACCTTCGTCGGCGACCGCATAGCACGTCGTTTCCTGAGCGGCGGCCGGCAGCGCTCCAAGCAGCGCGAACGCCAGCGCCAGCAGGAGAAGAAAAACTCCGGAGAGCAGTGGTGCAGTGCGGCGTGTAGCGCCGAGCCTTGCGGCTCGGGCTGGCCGGAACCTCAAATCCAAGCCCTCCTGCGAATTACGCGCTCGGGCCCCGACGCCCAGCCGGGGCATGCCTCGGCCGCCGAAAGATCGTGGAGGCCGACCGCTTCGCTAAGAGGACCGAGCGGGCCCGGAGGACGTCGGGGAAGAACGCTTCATCATCCGGAAATGGCCCGACGGTGCTCGGGGGGGAAGGAGGATCCGCTTCGCTCGTCTGTCAGGCACCCGAAGTGCCGGGCAGATTCTCCACCCACCGCGCTTGCGGAGTCAAACGCCGTCGGTGAACATTTTTCCCACTCTCAGAGAGAGACTCTCTCTTCTTTCGGGCCGGCGATCCACACCATCACGACACCGGCCGTGATGCTCATCAACCCGAGAACGATCAATCCCGGTACCGCGGTCGAACCCCCCGTCTCGGCGATGACCTTCACGCCCTGGACCGTGGCCGTCGGCGACGGTGCGGGACCGCCGGTCTCGGTCTCCGTCGGGATCACGGTCGGAGACGGCGACGGCGAAGGCGCGCCGGCCTCGGCGATGCACGAGATCGACTCGTAGTCGCGCGTGTTGTCGAGCGGCCGCCCGTTGGAGGCGACGCCGGTGTCGGGGTCGATGTCCCAGATCGCCCCACCGTCGATGACCCCCTCGTTGCCGGTCGATCCGAACATGCGTCCGTCCGGCGCGACGGTCAGCCCTTCGACGTCGTCCGTTCCGGTGGCGCCGATGTCCGTCAGGGCGCCGGTGTCGGGGTTGATCGTCACGAGTCGATCGGCGTGTCCGCCGACGTTGGCGATCGCGTACATGGTGCCACCCGCGTCGATCGCGAGGTCGTCGATCTTCGCCTGGTCGGGCAGCGGCGTGATCTGGACGTAATCGGTCCCCGGGCCGAACGCGTCCGGGACGTGCGCTCCGGTCGAAGGGTTGATGATCAGGAGAACGTCGGGCGCGTCGCCGGCGATCCGGTGGCTGCCGTACAGCGTTCCGTCGCCCGGGTCGAAGGTGAGGCCGTCGACGTTGTCGAATGCGATGTCCCCCGCCGACCCCGAGCCGGTTCCGACCGCAGAAGCCTTGGCGGAGAACACGCCGGTCGTGAGACTCACGGTTCCGAGCTGCCCACCGTCGAGCGCGAACAGCACGTCCGTGTCGGGCTGGAAGGCTGCGGCTTCGACCCGGAACGTACCGGTCCCCGTCCCGATCGTCGTCTCATTGGTTGCGGGGTTGGAGTCGTCGGGATCGATGCGAGTCAGCAGATCCTGTCCGGCGTCATCCTGTCCGCCGCCGGTTCCGCCCTGATCCGCTACCGAGTAGCACACGATCTCCTCTGCCGCGATCGCGGAGCCTGCTCCGAACGCTTGAGTGGCAAGAAGCGACAGGACACCCGCCATCAAGAGATAGCGACCTGCGCGCACCGGCTGGAAACGGAATGACCGCATCAGAACCCCCCCATAGTGACCCTCAATGGCGATCTTCTCCCCAGGCCAAGACCCGTCCAATCCTCTACGAACCGGAAGTCTAACGCCCCTCACGCTGCGCACCCGGCAAGGGGAGAGAACGCCGAGTTCACCAGCCTAGTGAATGCGAAAGGCCCCGATGGGGAGCGAACGGGGCTGGGACCTGCGTCCCGATATGTCGCATCGGGACCGATCCCCCGGGGGGGGGGAACGATCTGGCTACGAGTCTTGGGTGACCCTGAACAGGCTCTCGAACCAGTCCGGCTGCTCGAGCAGAAGGTGGAAGTCGAGAAGGTCGTCGTGGGTGAACGGCGAGCCCGCGTGGGACTCGAGGATCTCGTCGGGAAGCTCCCACACGATCGCCCGCACGCCGCCGGAGATCAGGAGCTGGATGACGCGGTCGTCTGCGGGCTTCTGGATGGCGTTGCTACAGGTCGGGCATCCGAAGACGTAGTAAGAGGCCGGCGCGTGAGTGCACACACGGAGCTCGATATCGTCTGGGGTCAGCTCGACCTCGCCACAACCTGGGCAGGTCGCCTTGATCGTCGTCACCGGGGCCTCCACGCTCAGTCGCGTCGGTGTTATGCCTTCGATATCGGCACCCGGAAAGATCGCTTGAGTAGCACGAATGGGGGATTCATAGCGCCCGAAGCCTTACCCATCGGGCCATCCGGACAACCCGCAGGCCAACGGCTTCATGGAACCCCCGTCGAAGCCGATACATCCCACGAAAGAGCCGGCGCGCGCCGGCGCCTGGAAACCATGGATCAGCGACCCCGACCGGACCAGATCCAACGTGCCCGCTGGCAGCTGTGGGCGATCACGTTCGCGATCCTGGGCAGTCTTGCGGCGGGCGTCGTCTTCGTCTCCTCGGGAAGCCAGAATGAAAACAGTGACCTGCTCCCCCAGGGCACCCTCCGCATCGCGCTCCTCGGCCTGATCGCCGCGTTCGTGCTGTATGCGATCGATCGGGAGCGCAACCTGAGGCGGCTCGGCGACCGGCTCACCGAAGAGCAGATCGAAAGCACCAAGCTGAGCACCCGCCTCCATTACTTGTCGGAGCTGCAACGGGAGCGAGACACGAACGCGGCGCTCCTGGACGGCGCCGCCGACGGGATCGCCGTCGTGGACACAGACCTTCGCCTCCTCCGATTCAACACCGCGATGCACGGTCTTTCGGGACGTGCCCCTCGGCGCGTGCTCGGCGGTTTCGCTCCGGTCGTCCTGCAGTTCGCCACGGCCGACGGCGCGAAGCTCGAAGGCGACGCGTACCCGCTGGCGGCGGTTCTGACCGAGGGCTCGTCGCGTCCGGCCACCGAGTTGACGATCCGACAGCCGGATGGGGGGCAGCGCTGGGTTTCCGCGACCTTCTCCCCCATCCTCGACCCGGAGACGTCGCAACCGATCCTCGCTCTGGCGATCCTTCGAGACATCTCGGCGCAGAAGGACATCGATCAGATGCAGCGCGACTTCGTGTGGATCGTTTCGCACGAGCTTCGCGCGCCGCTCACCGCCATCCGTGGGTTCGCCAAGACGCTCGTCGTCAAGGATCAAGAGCTGAGCCCGCAGACGAGACGCGAATTCCTGATCACGGTCAACGAGCAGGCCGAACGCCTCGCACGGCTCGTCGACGATCTTCTCCAGGTGTCCCGGATCGAGTCGAAGCGGGTGCGCGTCGAATGGACCGAGGTCGCGCTGAGCCGCATGGTGCCGGCACTGATCGGCCAGTTCCACAGCAAGTGGGGCGCTCGCCGCATCCTGGTCGACCTGGACCCGGGTCTTCCCGCACTTCGCGCCGACCAGGCGAAGCTCGAGGAGGTCTTCATAAATCTGATCGACAACGCCGTGAAGTACTCGCCCGAGCACACGCCGATCCGGATCACTGCGACGACCTCCGGCGAAGAGATCGAAGTCGCGATCTCCGACCGCGGGTTCGGGATCGCACCGGAGGACGCGGCCAACCTGTTCCAGAAGTTCCAGCGCATCACCACCAACGAGACCCGCGAGATCGCCGGCACGGGACTCGGGCTGTACATCGTGAAGGGGCTCGTCGAAGCGCACGGCGGCCGCGTGTGGGTCACGAGCACCCCCGGGGCCGGCTCGACGTTCGCGTTCACTGTTCCACGCGCGCGGACCATGCCGGTGCGACAGGAGGCCCACGCGTGAAACGGCTGCGAGCCCTTCAGCCGCTCCCGTCCTCCTCGTACGTCTCTTCCGACGAGCTCGCCGCGTTCATCGAGGCGAGCCGCGCCGCCAACGAGCCCGTCGATCTTCCGACCCGACTCGACGTGATCCTCTCCGCTGCGCTGCGTCTCCTCGGCGGCGACGAAGGATCCCTCCAGCTTCTGGACGACGGCGGCACGACGCTCAAGATCGTCGCCGCGCACGGCATCCCGGATTCGGTTGTCGAGACATCCCGCGTGCCGGTCGGGCAGGGGATCTCCGGTCAAGTGGTCGCGACCGGTAAAGCCCTCTTGCTCCCGTCCGCCGTCGACGTACAACGCTTCGCCGGCTACGAGGAGAAGGAACGTCAGATCCACGGCGCGGTGTGCGTCCCGCTCCGCGGCCGCGGACGGACGATCGGCGTGCTCAACGTGAACATCATGACGCCCGGGCGGCGCTTCACCGAGCACGACCTCCATCTCGCGACGCTGTTCGCGGAGAACGCAGCGCTCGCGATCCAGAACTCGAAGCTGCTCGGCGACGCCGAGCGGTACGCGCGCGAGCTCGAGGGCCTGCGCGGGGCGAGCGTCCGTCTGGCGTCGTCCTTGAAGATCGAGGAGGTCGGCGACGCGGCGCTCGGCGAGGCGCTGACGCTCGCCGACTCCAATGCGGGGTTCCTCGTGCTCGCCGGCGGGGTCGGCCGCGCGCTCGAGCTCGCCCGCTATCGGGGGCTCTCGCGTTCGGGATTGCGCGACGTGATCTCCGCTCCCGGCTTCCGGACGTGCTTCGAGCGCACGGAGGCGATCGTCGTGCGACAGGTCTCGTCTGATCCGGTGTTCGCTCCACTCGCTCCAGATCTGGGGAACCTCCCGCTCGCCCTTGTGCCGCTTCGGAGCGCAGAGGGCTCAGCCGGGGGCCTGCTCGGGGTCGCGCTCAGCGACGCCGAGGATCCACGCGTCCTCCGGACGATCTCCACGTTCGCGCTCGAGGCCGGGCTGGCCCTGACGAACGCGATGCTTTACCGAGAGATCCTGACCCGGGAGGAGGAGCTCGAGACGATCGTGTTCTCGGTTCCGCTTCCGATCCTCCTCGTGGACGACCACGGCCTGTTCCGCGCGATCAACCCGGCCGCGGCCGAGACGTTCCGCCTCTCTCCGGACTTCGAGCTCGGGCAGCCGGCCCGCGGGAAACTGCCGCAGCCGATCGAAGAGATCCTGCTCGACGAGACCGACGACGTCCTTCGCGAGGTGATCCTTTCGACGGACGGCGATCCGCGCTCCTTCCGAGCCCGTGCGTCACGTGTGTCGGTCGGAAAGGCGAAGGGCGGACGCGTGCTCGTGCTCGACGACGTGACCGCCGAGCGTGAGCTCGAGCAGCGCAAGGCCGACTTCCTGGCGGTGATCGGGCACGAGCTCCGCACACCGCTCACGATCATCAAGGGGTTCTCTTCTACGCTACGCCGGCGCGGGCACGAGATGGACGACGAGTCGCGCGCCGACGCGCTCGTGGGCGTCGGCGTCCAGGCCGAGCGGCTCGAGCGCCTGATCGAGGACCTACTCTACGTCTCGCGTATCGAGACCGCCCGGCCGCCGCTGCACGTCGCGTGGGACGACCTCGTCGAGGTCTGCACCAACGTGATCGACGAGTTCCGGCGCCGCGATCTCTCGCGCCCGATCTCGTTGCGGACGCCGGTGCCGCAGGCGCCCCTGCAGATGGACCGCACCAAGGTCGAGCAGATCCTGTACCACTTGATCGACAACGCGCTGAAGTACTCGGATGCCGGCACGCCGGTCACGGTTGAGCTGACTCCGGCGGACGAGGAACTCCGTGTCACCGTGATCGACGGCGGCGTGGGCATCTTCTCCGGCGATCTGCCGCGCTTGTTCCGCGCGTTCGGCCAGCTCGACTCGCGCTCGACGCGACGGCACGGCGGCACGGGCGTCGGTCTCTACGTTTGCAAGACGCTGGTCGACACGCTCGGCGGGCGGATCTGGGCCGACTCGACCCTCGGCAAGGGATCCAAGTTCTCGTTCACGATCCCGAAGGTCCCACCGGTCGTCACGCCGCCCGAAGCTCCCTAGGCGCCGTAGCGTTCCAGCGCTCCCTTCGCGGTTTCACGCACGCGCTCCGCGAGCTCCGGAGGGCCCACGACGCGCACGTCATCGCCGAGACGGAGCACCAATCGCGCGAGCCACTGGAAGTGCGCCGTTCGCAAGATCATCCGGGTCCAGCCGTCGGGCAGCGGGTCGGCGCGATCGTGCGGCGTGATCTCACGGACCCAGCCGGCTGCCGGCGCCAGGTCGAGCGTGACCTGGACGTCGTGCGACGACGGCACGAAGAGCGGCCCGCGCGCGACGCCCGCGGCGTCGAAACCTTCCGGCGGTTCGAAGTGCTCGTCGGTCACCGTCATCTCCTTGATGCGATCGACCCGGAAGACGCGCTGCTCCTGCGAGGACTGGTCGTGCGCGGAGACGTACCAGTTACCGAGCGCCCCGAACACGACGTATGGATCGATCTCTCGCTCCGAGATCTCATCGCGGCCGAACGAGTAATAGGTGATCTTGAGCCGGCGCCGGTCGGCGATCGACTCCCGAAGCTCGGCGAGCATCGGCTCCGCGCCCGTCCCCTCGAGCTCGACCGCCACCCGCTCGGCGAGCGCGGCGGCTGCGGCGGCCTCCTCGGGCGAGAGCGCTGCCTCCAACTTCTCGAGACCACGCTGCAAGGAATCGGCCTCGACCACGCCTTCGAGTCGGGCGAGCGCGCGGCCGGTGACGAGGAGACGCACCGCTTCCCAGCGGGTGAGGCGCATCGGCCGCGCGAGGTAGTCGGCATCCTCGATAACCACCTGATCGCCCTCGATGTACGCGACGATCAGGTCGCCGGGACCGAACGGAGGCAGCCCGCACATGAAGAGGAGATCGAGATCCGCCGCGAGCTCCTCGCGCGTGATCTTGAACCGTTCGCATACCGCGGCCACCGTGACTCCCGGGTGAGCCATGACCCAGGGAACCATGGAGAGGAGTCGCTCGAGGCGCGGACTCGCGGCGACGCGCGGCATCAGACCTCCACGGCGATCATCGTCGCGACGCGCAGACGCTCGATGGCTTCCGCGCGCAGGTCCTCTGGCTCGAGGACGACGGCGTCCTCTCCGAAGCCCAGGATCCAGGACAGGAACACGCGGCGATCGTCGAACGGCAACGTGACTTCGACCCACCCGTCTTCACGCGTTACCGAGGCGTCGGCGCCGGTTCGTCGCGCGACCCACCAGGCCGCGTCGGGCGCGAAGGCGACGCGAGCCTCGGATCCGCCCTCGGCCCACGGCCCACGCGGGATCTCGGTTGAAACGCCGACGGGGGTCTCGAAGTCGGGATCCTTCCCCGCCGCGACGTTCACGCGTCCGTCGATCCGTTCGAGCTTGAAGTGTCGGATCTCGTTCCGGTCGTGGTCGAAGCCGGCCAGGTACCACGCGCCGCGGTGCCGCAGCCCGTACGGGTCGACGCTTCGTTCGTGCGCCTCTCCCCCGCCGCCGGTCCGGTATCGGAACGTGACGCGCTTGCGCCGCTCGATCGCGTCGAAGAGCGCGCTCAGCACCGGCGCCGAGGCGTCGACCCGGGTCCGGAACCACGATCCCGCGTCGGCTGTTTCCTCACCGGCGCCGGCGGCGAGCGAAAGCTTCATCAGCGCCCGATCCGGATCGCCCGGAACGGCTTGTCCCTCCCAGGCTTGCGCAGCGAGCAACAGCGCCGCGCGCTCGTCCGCCGTCAGGTCGAGCTCGGGGATCGTCGCCGCCTCTTTGCGGATGCGGTAGCCCTCGTCGCCGTCCCACGCGTCCGCCGAGAGGAGCTCGAGGGGAAGGCCCAGCTCGCGGATCTCTTCCTTGTCGCGCTCGAACATGCGGCGGAAGGCGACGTCGCCCTCCCCGTAGCCGGGGATCTTGGCGCGGATCTCGTCCGGACCGACCGGACGGCGCGTCTCGAGGAGCAGCGCGATCAGGTTGAGCAGGCGTTCGGTCTTGTCGGCCACGCGTTGATGCTAACGGCAGGTGATGCGACGCGTGGTGAAGAACCCTGTGACGTGGGATCCTTTCGGAGACTCGGCCTGGTAGCGGCGGGCACGATCCTGGCGGCCGCGACGAGCGGCACGCCGGCGACCGCATCGGGGACACGCTACCTCGACCCCATCTTCACCACGGTCACCGTCGCGAACGATCAGGTCTACGGCTCCGCGATCGACAACTTCGGCGACGAACAAGCGCTCACCCTCGACCTGTACGAGCCGGCCGGCGACGATGCCGCGGCGCGGCCCGTCATCATCTGGGCGCACGGCGGCGGTTTCACCGGCGGTGCCAAGGACGAGGCCTTCGTCGTCGCGCTCGCGACCGGCTTCGCGCAGCGGGGTTACGTGACGGCCTCGATCTCGTATCGCATCAGACCACCCGGGACGCCGGGATCGCCGACCTTCCTCGATCTGGTCGTCGGGTCGCTCGCCGGCAGCCTCCCCGACGCGATGCACGACGCACAGCACGACATGCAGGCCGCGGTGCGGTGGATCCGTGCGAACGCAGAGACCTTGCGGGTCGATCCCGACCGGATCGTCGTAGCGGGGTTCTCCGCCGGAGCGAACATGGCGCTCGAGACCGCGTTCAACCCCGAGGATCCCGGAGACTCCGGCAACGAAGGCCGGCCTTCCGATGTATCCGCTGCCGTGTCGATCTCGGGAGGCGCCGACCTCCGCCGCATCGAGACCGCTCCGCCCCCGATCGCATTGTTCAACGGCACACACGACACGACCGCGCCGTACCCGGTCGCGCTCGAAACCTGCGCCGGGATCGTGATCCACTCGGGCGTCTGCTCGCTCACCACGTACCTCAGCGGCGAGCACGACCTCTCCCCGCAGGAGGGTGACATCGTCCGCCGGACGGCGAGCTTCCTCTGCACGCACGTCGTGGACTGCGGCTGACCCGCTGCTCTTCGACCGGGCGGTAGGCTCTTCTCGATGATCCGCATCCGCCGCGGCGTCGCGATCGAGGTCGAACGGACCCGACCGGGTGTCTTCTCCGTCCTGGTCGAAGTCGAGGGCTCGAAGGAACGGGCGATCGCCTACGAGGACCTCTGCGGCCCGGTGGGACCCGGCGACCGCCTGATCCTGAACACCGGCGCGGTCACGCTCGGGCTCGGCACCGGGGGCGTCCATTTCGTCATCGCGGTCGAAGGCGGGGCGGACCTCGACGGCTCGGAACACGGCGGCCACGCGATGAAGCTGCGCTACACGCCGCTGCAGCACGCGGTCCTCCCGGTCGAGGAATCGCACCGCGAGGCCATGGATTCATTCGGCGGGCTCGAAGGAGCGCCGGTCGTGGTGGCCGGGCTGCACAGCGCTCTCGCGGCTGCGGCCGTCGCTGGAAAGGCGGTACGTCCCGACGCGCGCGTCGCGTTCGTCATGACGGAGGGTGGGGCGCTGCCGATCGCGTTCAGCGAAACCGTCGCCGGCCTGAAGGATCTCGGCCTCGTCGACGTCACGATCACATGCGGCCAGGCGTTCGGCGGCGACCTGGAAGCCGTCAACAAGTTCTCCGGCGTCATCGCCGCGCGCGTCGTCGCGAACGCCGACCTCGTGATCGTGGCACCGGGGCCAGGTCACCTCGGCACCGCCTCGCGATTCGGCTTCGCATCGATCGAAGCCGGCGAGGTCGTGAACGCCGTCGCGCGGCTGATGGGACGGCCGATCGTGGCTCCGAGGATCTCCTTCGCGGATCCGCGCGAGCGTCACCGAGGCGTGTCGCATCACACGCTCGCGGCGCTCCGGTTCGCCGCTCTCGTGCCGTCGATCATCGCGGTGCCGATCCTCGCGCCCGACCGAGCCGAGCTGGTCCAGCGGCAGCTTGCCGAAGCGGGGCTCCACGAGTTCGCCGAGTTCGACGTCGACCTGGGCCCCGCGGAGGAGGCGCTGCGTTCCTCGCCGGTGCCACTGCGAACAATGGGCCGCTCGTTCGACGATGATCCCGACGCCTTCCGAGCGTCCGCCGCCGCGGCCGTCCTCGCGCTCCGTGGGTGATGGTCTTCAGACGCCTGCGCTAGCCTTCTCGATGTGATCCTCGAGTCGCTGGACGTCGACGTTGCCGAGCTCGAGCGCCGGACCGGCTGGGCGCTCAAGCCGCAGGGCGCGTGCAAGGCCGAGCTCTGCGTGCCGATGCCTCCGCACGAGGGCGGGACGATAGGCGCGAACATCCTCTCCGAGCGGCTCGGCATGGCGCTCGTGGAAGACGCCGAGCACGGCCTGTGGGCGCTCGGGCCCGACACCGTCGCAGGACGCGCG